>CANJOG010000388.1 GCA_947475475.1 Acetobacteraceae bacterium | reverse complement strand
CGACCGACTATATCAAGCGCATCATCGGCTTGCCGGGCGATGTGATCCAGATGCGGGCTGGCCATCACTATATTAATGGCAAGGAAGCGGGCCGCACCCCGGCCGGGCAATATACCGCAACCGGCGAGGGTCCGCCGATGGTGTTGCAGCGTTATCTCGAGACGCTGCCCAATGGCGTGAAGCATTACATTCTCAAGGCCTCCGATGACGGGCCGCTCGACAACACGCCGGAATATCGCGTGCCGGAGGGCCATGTCTTCGCCATGGGCGATAACCGCGACAACAGCCTGGACAGCCGCGTGCTGAGCGCGGTCGGCTTCGTGCCGCTGGAGAATCTGGTTGGCCGCGCCGAGTTCATGTTCTTCTCCGTCGATGCGACCGCTCCCTGGTGGCAGATCTGGCAATGGCCGGTGGAAATTCGCTGGAGCCGCCTGTTCCGGGGGATCGGCTGAACACGCCGGCACAGAGCGCAGCCCGGCAGGCGGCGGTGCGCGCCATCCTCCAGTATGATTTTGCCCGTCCGGAGCTGATCAGCGAGGCGCTGACCCATCGTTCGGCGACCCGCGGCCCGATCAAGGGCAAAGGCTCGAATGAGCGGCTGGAATTCATCGGCGATCGCGTGCTGGGCCTGGTGATGGCGGAATGGTTGATCGAACGCTTTCCCGCCGAGCAGGAGGGGGAGCTTGGCCGGCGCCTGGCCTATCTCGTCTCCCAGCCGGTGCTCGCCGAGATTGCCGACCGGATTGATCTCGCCAGCGCGCTGAATGTCGGCTCCGGTGAGGCGCGGGACGGGGTCAAGCGCCGCGCCACGGTGCTGTCGGATGCGATCGAGGCGGTGATAGGTGCGATGTATCTCGATGGCGGGATCGAGCCGGCGCGGAATTTCATCCGCCGGTCCTGGATTTCCGCCATGGAAGGCCAGGCAGCCCCGCCGAAGGATGCCAAGACCGGCTTGCAGGAATGGGCCCAGGCGCGCGGGCTGAAATTGCCGGAGTATCGCGTGGTGTCGCAGGACGGACCGTCCCATGCACCGCGTTTTGTCATCGAGGTGGGTATCGGCGGCCAGACCGGTACCTTCCAGACGGGCACCGGCACGGCCGGGGCCAAGCGGCTGGCGGAGCAGGAAGCCGCCCAAGCGCTGCTCGATAAGCTCAGCTCCTCCACATGAAGTTTTGTCACCATGAATTCTGACACCACGATTCCTCCCCTCCAGAAGCGGGACCGATGCGGCTTCGCGGCCATTGTCGGCGCGCCGAATGCGGGCAAGTCCACGCTGCTGAACCGGTTGACCGGTGCGAAGCTCTCCATCGTCAGCCCCAAGGCGCAGACGACGCGGTTCCGGGTGCTCGGCATCCTGATGCGGGCGAATATGTCCGGCGGGGAGACGCAGATTTTGTTGGTCGATACGCCCGGCATCTTCGCCCCGCGCCGCAAGCTGGACCGCGCCATGGTCAAGGCTGCCTGGACCGGGGCGGAGGACGCCGATCTGACGCTGCTGCTGGTCGATGCCAAGGCGGGGCTGACCGATGAGGTGCGCAGGATTGCCGAGAAGCTGGGAAGCTCGGGGCGGCGGCTGTGGCTGGTGCTCAACAAGATCGACTTGGTGCGCCGCGACGGGCTGCTGCCGTTGACGGCAGAACTCGACAAGCTCGCGACATTCGAGAAGGTCTATATGGTCAGCGCCGGCCAGGGTGACGGGCTGGACCTGTTGCTGGACGCGCTGTCCGAAAAACTGCCGGAAGGCCCGTTCCTCTATCCGCCGGACGATCTGACCGATTTGCCGGACCGTCTGCTCGCCGCCGAGATCGTGCGCGAGCAGATTTTCATGCAGATCCACGAGGAAATCCCCTACGGCACCACGGTCGAGACCGAGAGCTGGCAGGAAAAGCCGGATGGCAGCGTGCGGATCGATGCGACCGTCTATGTCGCGCGGCCTGGCCATAAGGCGATCCTGATCGGGGCTGGCGGGTCCAAGATCCGCGATATCGGCGCCAAGGCGCGCGGCGATCTGACGCGGCTGCTGGAGCGGCGGGTGCATCTGTTCCTGAACGTGAAGGACCGTCCGGGCTGGGATGAGGAAGGCGCTCGTCTGCGAGCCATCGGGCTTGATAATCCGGACTGATTTACATGGCGCTTGAATGGGAAGCGCCTGGGATTGTTCTGGACGCCCGCCTGTATGGCGCGGCGGATGCTTTGGTGACGGTGTTTACCGAGGAACATGGCGCCTGGCGGGGGCTGGCGCGGGGTGGGGCTTCGCGGCGGCAGGCGGCTTTGTGGCAGGCGGGGAATTTGATCCAGGCGCGCTGGGTGGCGCGGTTGTCGGAGCAGTTGGGGACCATGACGGCGGAGTTGGTGCATGCGGCGGCACCTGGCGTGATGGATGATGCGCTGGCTTTGGCAATGTTATCAGCGTCTTGTGCGGTAGCTGAGGGGGCTTTGCCGGAGCGGGAGGCGCATCCGCGGGTGTTTACCGGGTTGTTGCGGCTGATTGCGCATATCAGCAAAGGCGCCGAGATGTTGCCCGATCTGGTGCGCTGGGAGGCCGATCTATTGGCTGATCTGGGCTATGGCATTGATTTGTCGCGTTGTGCCGTCTCTGGCGAGGTGGCGGGGCTGGCTTTTGTGTCGCCGCGAACGGGGCGGGCGGTGACGCGGGAGGCGGCGGGGGAGTGGGCTGGTAAGTTATTGACATTGCCGGGGTTTCTGGTGGGCTCGAACTATGCCGAGGCTGAGGATTGGCGGGATGGGCTGGCCTTGACCGGGCATTTTCTGGTCCGCGATGCGTTTGGCCATCACCACCGGCCGTTGCCGCAGGCGCGGGCGATGCTGTCGGATCGGGTGGCGGGAATGGTTAGAAAAGATAACCAAGCGCCACCCGAAAGTTCCTGATATGTTCCATTCCGGCGCCTCTGCCAGACTCGTCCTGCCTGGGGTAATCAGGCCCCCGGTCACCTAAGTCCTCCCGAGACAAGAAGAGCTCATGCCTGACGATTTTGCCGGCCATATCGAAGACACTCGCCTGACCGATGCGCTCTCCGAGCGGTATCTGGCCTATGCGCTGTCCACCATCATGTCCCGCTCGCTGCCGGATGTGCGCGATGGGCTGAAGCCGGTGCATCGGCGGCTGATCTACGCCATGCATCAGCTCAAGCTGGACCCGACGGCCGGCTTCAAGAAATGCGCGCGCGTGGTTGGCGATGTGATCGGTAAGTATCACCCGCATGGCGATGCGGCGGTGTATGAGG
>CANJOG010000387.1 GCA_947475475.1 Acetobacteraceae bacterium | reverse complement strand
CGACTATGGTGACAGCATCCTCGATCTATACCGGGTATGACATTCCCGTCACGATGGTCGTGACAGGCAGCGCCGAGACTGCCTCTGTCCCCGAGCCGCTGTCGATCGCCCTGTTTGGCGCCGGCATCGCTGGACTTTCCCTCGTGCGCAGGCCCAGTCGCCGGAAGATTGCTGGCTAGGACTGTTTGCCGGCGAGCCGCCCTCTGATCATCCGTGATGGTGATGGGGGTGGCTCGCAGACTTACGAGTTTCGTCGTACGACAGTGCCAAGGTTGCTGTGGCGATTGCGTGCCACATGTTGGCGGGCTGGCGGCTCTGAAGGTGTCGTCGTTTTGGCTTGCCGGGATGAGACGCATGAGGTGGCGTGCTCCCCTGAAATAGCTCCATTCTGACGTAGGGTCCGGTCCGCAAGGAGGCCTGACGAATGAAGCGCGGCAGGTTCACGGACGAGCAGATCATTCGGATCGTCAAAGAGCATGAAGCTGGACGGTAGACCGTTGATTTGTGCCGCATCCTGGCGGTCCTTGATGACGTCAACCCGGAATGCCCAGCGCTGGTGGCGGACACATCGCTGTCGGGGCGCGGGAAACGTCACGTTGAGCAGGTCGGTGCGGTACTGACGTACTGTCATGTAAGTGCAATTCATATGACATAATGTGGTAGCCGTTGCCTCGTATAAATCCCCGCGAAAGCGGGTGGGTGTATGCTGCAACTGCAGAATGTGACGAAGCGCTTTGGAACCAAGCGGGCGGTTGACGACGTCAGCATAGAGATTGAGCGCGGCGCCTTTGTCGGCATTATTGGCCGATCCGGGGCGGGTAAATCGACTCTGCTGCGGATGATCAACCGGCTGGGTGATCCGACGGACGGCCGTGTGCTCTGGGACGGGGTGGATGTCACCAGCCTGCAGGGCCGCGAATTGCGCGACTGGCGCCGGCGCTGCTCGATGATCTTTCAGCAATTCAATCTCGTTGGCCGGCTCGATGTGCTGAACAATGTGCTCACCGGGCGGCTTTCCCACTCCTCTGCCTGGCGGTCGATGTTCAAACTCTGGCATGCCGATGACCGGCTGATTGCCATGGCCGCGCTGGAACAGATGGATATTGCCGGATTGGCCGCCGAACGTGCCGATAATCTCTCCGGCGGCCAGCAGCAGCGTGTCGCGATCTGCCGTTCGCTCGTGCAGGAGCCGGATATTATCCTGGCTGACGAGCCCGTGGCCTCGCTCGATCCACGCAACGCCAAGATTGTCATGGACGCTCTGCGCCGTATCAATCGGCATTTCGGATTGACGGTACTGGTGAATATTCATTCCATCGATCTAGCGCGCGCTTATTCGGACCGCCTGATCGGTATGGCGGGCGGGCGTATCGTGTTTGATGGTGCGCCATCCGAACTGACAGAACATGCGGTGCGCGACCTCTACGGCATGGAAGCCGCAGAAGTCATCGGTGAGACGGAACCGGCATATGCCGGACTGTCTGAGCCAGTAGCGGCCTGACGGCGCATCCTGGACGATTTACGCGTGAACAACGAGGACAAAACGATGATCAAGCGCCGTACCCTGCTGGCCGGAATGGCTGGCGCCGCCGCACTGTCCACACAGCGTGTCGCTCACGCGCAGAGCTGGAAGGGCCAGTATCCGGAAATCGTCTATGCCGTGATTCCGGCCGAGAACGCCTCGGGTGTTGCCGACCGCTATGCGCCGTTTGTTGAGTATCTGTCGCGCACGATCGGCACCAAGGTGACACTGCGTCTCGCCAGCGATTATGCCGCTGTGATCGAGGGCCAGCGCGCCGGCAATATCCATATCGGCTATCATGGACCGGCCTCCTTCGCCCGCGCGCTGATGACCGGCGTCAAGGCTGAAGCCTTTGCGATCGATGTCAACACTGATGGCACCAAGGGCTATAACTCGGTCTTCTACGTGCGCGCAGAGAGCCCGTACAAGACAATCGAGGATCTGAAGGGCAAGAACATTGGCTTTGTCGATCCGAATTCAACCTCGGGCTACAACATGCCGCTCTATGCGCTGAACAAGATGGGCATTACCGCCGAGAAGTATTTTGCCAAGGTGCTGATGACGGGCAGCCACGAAAACGCGGTTCTGGCCCTGACCCAGGGTACGGTCGATGTCTGCGCCAATGCCTGGACGACCGATGACGATAGCTATCTCGCGCGCATGGTCACCAAGGGCATGGTGAAGGATTCCACCAGCAAAGTATTGAAGGTCTCCGACTTTCGGATCATCCTGAAATCGGACCTGATCATCAACGGCCCGACGACGATGTTGTCCACGCTGCCGGCTGAGCTGAAGGCGTTGATCCGCACGGCCTTCCTCGATGCGGCGAAGAACGACAAGGCCGCTTTCGATCGTATCATGGACGGCAAGGCCCGCCCCTGGGAAGCGGTGGATAACGCCGCCTATGACGAGACGGTCAAGCTCGTGCAGTTCGTCGATAGCATGCGCAAGAAGAACGGCTAAGCGACTAGGGGTGGGGCTGATCTGGCCCCGCCCGCATCGCGCCGATATCTCGCGCTGACCGCATGATCCGCACCGTTACCATCCCGCCCGAGGCGCAGCTGGCTCCCTTGCTTGGCCGGTATCGGGCTGCGGTTGCCGCGCGCCGGACGGTTTTCCTGTCGGTGCTGGCTATTTTGGTCATCGCCATTCTGCTGTCCGCCCGTATGGCGGAAGTCGATCTCGCTTTGCTGGCGCGCAATGCCGGCAATTTCCTCAGCTATTTCAGCCGCACCGCGCATCTCGATACCGGCGCGCCGGTCTGGACCGATCCGGTCGAGTGGTTCTGGGGCATTGGCCGCTGGAGCCGCCTGCTCGGCGAGACATTGCTGATCGCCTATGTCGGAACACTGACCGGTGCGGTGCTGGCCTTCGGTGCCGGCTTCCTGACCAGCCGCAATCTCGTGCGCAGTCCTGCACTTTGCTTCGTAGTACGGCGTTGGCTGGAATTCTGCCGCACGGTTCCCGACATTGTCTTCGCCCTGATTTTCGTCATTGCCTTCGGGCTTGGCCCGCTTCCCGGCGTGCTGGCGATTGCCGTGCATACCACCGGCGCACTCGGCAAGATGTTCAGCGAAATTGTCGAGAGCATCGACATGAAGCCGGTCGAGGGCATTGCCGCGACTGGCGGGAGCTGGTTCGCGCAGATTCGCTTTGGTGTCCTGCCGCAGGTGCTGTCGAATTTCGCCAGCTACACCTTGCTGCGATTTGAGGTGAATGTGCGTG
>CANJOG010000386.1 GCA_947475475.1 Acetobacteraceae bacterium | reverse complement strand
AGGGGTTCTTAGGGCTATATTATCGCTGCAAACAACGACATTGGATATGCGGTTTGGAGTAGAAGAATATCCCCAACGTCTGAAAATTAATGTTTGAAATTGAATGGTTGCATAGCGACACCGGAATATTCTCTGACCGGTCCGGCGCCGATAGAAGCCGAGAAGTCCCCGGTCGCGTGATCCCGACGGGATCGGAAAATGCCCATCAGGACTAGGCAAATTGGATATAAGATTCCGATATAGTTATTAATAAGCTAGGCGGTGGCACGCCCTGGCGGCCATTGGAGTGTGGGTGTGATCGCCTATATCGACACGCTCTTGGGAGCACGGGTTCGGCGCCGTCCGGCGGGACGGCGCCGCCTTATCCGGTCAGAGTTTTTGCCGCGACCCTGTCTCGGAAGACCGCACGATCGCGTCGATCAGCTTCTTATGGCGCACGCCGGCGGTGAAATCCGGCCAGCTTGGCGTGCCGTCTTCCAGGTGACGGGCGAGCTTCTCATACATCTGCGCCACATTGACCGCGGGGCCGGCCGGGATGCTGTCGGGCACACGGCGATAGCTGGCGGGCGTCGGGATCGCCACGAAATCGCCGGTGCCGCCCTGGCGGCCCTTCACCGTCAGCGAGCCGTATTGCAGGCCGGGGAAGGCTGTTGTCTCGATCAGGATGTCGCCCGCCGTGCCGTTGATCTCGAAGCGGGTGAACAGCGACTGCATGCCGGCGCGGACATGCACCGCGGCGACCTGCCCGCCGCCGAGCCGGCCGGTGATGGCGATCTGGTCCGGGGCGGTGAGTGCCACGCGATCGCCGGTCTCGGCGATTTCGGCGGAGTCGCGGATCGTCGCCATCGTGGCGGTGACTTCGTGAAACTCGCCCAGCACATGCGCCATGCCGGCCAGCGTATGTCCGCCGGGGATGGTCAGCGCGGTGGCGCCGTTGCGCACATCGTAGAGATAGGCGTTGGCGGCGTTGATCTTCGCGCCCCAGGTGCCGGTGGAGACGATGACCGTGCTGGAGAGGACCTGGCCACAATAGCCCTGGGCGATCAGGTCGCGCGCATGGTTCAGTTCCGGATCGGCGATCGCCTGGAAACCAGCCATGGTCACCAGATTTTTGGCCAGGGCGGCGTCACGCACCGCCTCGGCATCAGCGGTGGTGCGGCAGAACGGCCATTCGCAATAGATGTTCTTGCCGGCCTCGATCGCCGCCTCGATCAGGCCGCGATGGGCCGGCGTGCGCACGGCGATGGCGACCAGATCGACATCCGGATGCGCCGCCATGGCGCGCGGATCGCCGAAAGCCAGGCGGACGCCATGCGCGCGGGCACTGGCATCGGCGGTTTCCTGCCGCGAGGTGCAGACCGCGACCAGTTCATAGTCGGGTAGTGCCTGCAGCGCCGGCACATGGGCGCGCGCACCCCAGTCCGAGCCGCCGGCGCCGGCGCCAATCAGGCCCACGCGGATTTTCCTGGTCATGCTTCCATCTCCCCTTATTCGGTGGCGGCAACAAACCCTGCCAGTGGCGCGGGATCAAGCGTTCTGGTTGATGCAGCCGAAATCAGGCGCTTTGGACGAGCTGGCGCTGCCCAGTCTCGGCCGCGCGGGAGATGGCGGCGACGAGCCTCTTATGGATGACCCCGGCGGCAAAATCCGGTTCAGGCTTGGCACCCAAGCGGAGTGCCGCGCCGAAGGCCGCGTACATCTGCGCCACATTCACCGCCGGGCCGACGGGAACCGCAGCCGGCACGGTCCGGTAGCTGGCGGGCGGGCTGATGCGCTCCCAGGCGCCGCCCGCTCTGCGATGCGACACGATCTCCGCGCCGAACTGTATGCCTGGCACGCCTGGCGCCTCGATCAGGATGTCGCCAATGCTGCCATTGATCTCGATCCGCGTGCCGCCGGCTGTCATGCCCCCGCGCACATGCAGTGAGACCACCGCGCCACTGGCCAGCGTGGCGGTGAGCGCGATCTGGTCCGGCGTGGTCTTGGCGATGGTGGCTCCGGTCTCCGCCACAATGGCGCCTGGCCGGAGGTTGCGGATTGTCGCGGTGACATCGGCGACATCGCCCAGCATATGGCGTAGTGCCGAGAGCGTATGGCCGCCCGGGATGCTCAGCGCCGTGGCGCCATTGGCATTCTCCAGCAGATAGGTCGAGAGCGCCGCGATGCGCCCGCCCCAGTTCGTCGTTGAGACCAGCGCCGCGGCGGAGAGCACCTGACCGATCATTCCTTCCGCGATGGCGTCGCGCAGCCAGGTCATGGCCGGATCGCCGACCGACTGGATGCCGACCATGCTGGCCACACCGAGCGCTGCTGCCTCATCGCGCATCGCCTCGGCATCCTCGATGGTGCGGCAGAAGGGCCATTCGCAATAGACCGGCTTGCGCGCCGCCAGCGCCGCTTCGATCAGGACGCGGTGCAGCGGCGTGCGTACGGAGACGGCGACCAGGTCGATCTCCGGATGCGCCGCCATCTCGCGTGGATCGGCGAAGGCGAGGCGCGCCCCGTGGCGCTCGGCGCTTGCCCGTGCACTGACGATGCTGGTGGTGCAGACCGCCGCCAGCTCGAAATCCGGCAGGTTCCGAAGGGCAGGGACATGGGCCATGCTGCCCCAGCCCGTTCCATCCGCCCGCGCGCCGATCAGTCCGACCCGGATTTTGTTGTTGCCCATCGCCTGTGCCTCCCGTTTCCGGCAGCAAACAGGCTTCAGGTGGCTGGATCAAGCCAGCCCAGGCGGCAGCGGGCGTTGATTCCACGCCTCTGACCGATCAGAAGAGCGCCATGACAGAGCTTTCCCTGCACAACAGCCTCTCCCGCCGTCGCGAGACCTTCCGCCCGATCGATCCGGGCCATGTCCGGCTCTATGTCTGCGGGCCGACCGTCTACGACCTGGCGCATCTGGGCAATGCGCGCCCCGTCGTGGTGTTCGATGTGCTGGTGCGCCTGCTGCGCCACCTATATCGGCGCGTCACCTATGTGCGCAACATCACCGACGTGGACGACAAGATCAACGCGCGCTCCCGCGAGAGCGGCGAGCCGATTGCCGCCATCACGGCGCGCACCACGGCGGATTTCCACGCCGATATCGAAGCCCTCGGCGCCCTGCCGCCGGATGTGGAGCCGCGGGCCACGGCGCATATCGCTGAGATGATCACGATTATCGAAAAGCTGATTGCCTCGGGCCACGCTTATGCGGCCGAGGGGCATGTGCTGTTCTCGGTGTCGAGTTTTGCCGAATATGGCCGCCTCT
>CANJOG010000385.1 GCA_947475475.1 Acetobacteraceae bacterium | reverse complement strand
GTCTGTTCCACGGCTACGGCCCCTGGAAGGGTGCGATGGAAGGCCGCCGCTGCGGCAGCCTGATCTCCACCGAAGGCGGCGAGACGATTCACTACGCCCTGTTCTATCTGCAGGAACGCGGCACGCTCTTCGTCAATCCGGGCGAGAAGGTCTATGAGGGCATGATCCTCGGCGAGCACAGCCGCGATTCAGACCTCGACGTGAATCCGATCAAGGAAAAGAAGCTCACCAACGTCCGCGCCTCCGGCAAGGACGATGCGATGCTCCTGATCCCGCCGCGCCGCCTCGCCCTCGAACAGGCCATTGCCTATATCGAGGATGACGAGCTGGTCGAAGTGACGCCGACCGCGATTCGCCTGCGCAAGCGCTACCTCGATCCGCATGAGCGCAAGCGCTTCGAAAAGCGCTCCGCTGACGCGGCATGATAGCAAATCCCGCAGACCATGACGCTTTCATGGGCAGCGGGATTTGATATGCGCGCGGGTTGGTGGGCGGCGCGCGCGAAACAAGTGAGTTGAACAAGGCGCCGGTAACCCCGGCGCCTTTTTCTTTGGGTGCTTTGACTTTCTCCGCGCGGCACTCTTCACTCCTCCGCAAGAAACGGAGGACGCCATGCCCACCCAAGCCGCCCAGCTCGTCATGCTCGAAGCCCGCCTGCGTCTTCTCGAAGATGAGCGGGAAATCCTGCGCACGCTGCACACCTATGGCCATGCGATCGACTATGGCTATGAGGACGCGTTCGTCGATTGCTGGGTGGCCGATGGCGTCCTGATCTGGCCGGGCACCGGACCGATCAAGGGCCACGCCTCACTGCGCGCCGTCTTCCGCGCGCACTCCCACGCGCCCGCCGCCTGGCACAAGCATTTCATGGTCGAGCCGTTCATCCGCATGGATGGCGCGCGCGCCACCGCCGATTGCATGTTCGCCCGGCTTGACCCTTACGCCGAAGGCCCGGCCATCAAATCCTTCGGCCGCTACCGCGACGCGCTGATCCGCTGCGACGATGGCCGCTGGCGTTTCACCGAACGCCTCGCCGAAGTGGAAGCGCGCCGGCCGGGCACGACCAATACGGTCAGCCGCGACGTGGTGGAGGCGGTGGAGGCGGGGGCGAAGCCGGCCGGATAGCGAATGCTCTTGCTTTCGGCCTCCAAATGACCATCTAATTGGTCAGGAGAGCCCGATGAGCACCATGACCCTGGCCGATGCAAAGGCCCATCTGAGCGCCCTGGTCGACCGTGCCGAAGCTGGCGAGGCCGTCAGCATCACACGGCGCGGCAAGCCGGTCGCCCAGATCACGCCGGCCGACCGGCCCCGCAAAAAGGTCGATCTCGCCTCATTGCGCCGTCTCACCGACGCCATGCCGCCACAGCCGGCATCGGCGGGAGAGTGGATGCGCCAGACGCGCGACGGCGAGCGCTATTGAGTTTCTACCTCGACACCCCCCTGCTGGTCGCCGCCCTGACCCGGGAGACGCGGACAGGAGATATGCAGGCCTGGCTGGCGGCACAGGAGGCCGGGAGTTGCGTCATCAGCGATTGGGTCGTCACCGAATTTTCCTCCGCCCTGTCGATCAAGCTGCGCACCGGCCAACTCGCCTTGCCGGATCGCGCCGCGTCGCTCGCCATGTTCACCCGGCTGGCCGCGGATAGTTTTGCGACCTTGCCGATATCCCCCACCATCTTCCGCATGGCGGCACGCTACGCCGACCAGTTCGCCCTCGGCCTGCACGCCGGCGATGCGCTGCATCTGGCGATCTGCGCGGACCATGGCGCGACACTCTGCACGCTGGATCGCAAGCTGGCCGAAGCCGGCGCGGCAATCGGCGTCGCCGTACTGCAACCCTGAAGAAACCGCAGGCTGGGCTTCAGTCCGGCACGCCCAGCCATTGTCTCCACAGCCCAGGGCCCCCACCTCCTCCCCCATCGGAGGCCGTGATGACCATTCAGCTCAACCACACCATCGTCTGGTCGCGCGACGCCAAGAGCGCCGCCGCCTTTCTCGCCCGCATTCTCGGCCTGCCGGCGCCGGGGCAGCTCTATCACTTCCATGTCGTTGCCACCGCGAATGGCGTCAGCCTCGACTTCGCCGACAAGGAGGGCGAGATCACGCCGCAGCATTATGCCTTCCTGATCGGCGAGGAGGATTTTGACGCCATTTTCGCCCGCGTGACGGCCGAGGGCCTGACCTACTGGGCCGATCCGGCACGCCAGGAGGAAAACCGGATCAACACCTGGTCCGGCGGCCGTGGATTTTATTTCGAGGGGCCGGATCGGCATTTCTACGAGGTGCTGACACGGCCTTACGCGAACTGAGCCGCACCGCCGCCGCCCGCCGCGGCGAAAGAGCAGCCCCTCCGCGCGTTTCCCGACTATGCTGGCGGCAACCGGCCCCGCCCCCGCCAAAGGATACCGCCCGTGACGCATTTACCTCCCGCCCATGCCTGGATTCTCCCGAAACTCGTCCAGCTCCTGGCCGAGGCGGAACAGGCTGGCATTGCGCGGGAGGTGGCTGTCGCGGTGGTGCTGGATTTGATCGAAGGGCCGGAGTTCAACACCACCCCGCCGGCATCGGATTCCGAATTTCCGGATCGCACTAGCACCGGGCTCAATGAATCCAGGCTGGACAGTGAACGGCATGGGCATAGCGATCTTGAGGAACCGTTCAAATTTCCCAATGACGGCATTGCCTGATTGAAACCATCGGTCGCGATGCGCGAGGCCGGGATCAGGCCTCGACCACGGCGTAATCCGGGCTGATCTCGATCGCGACGACCACGTCATAGGCGGGCTCGCCCGCCGCCGGCCCGGCCTGCCAGCTATGCCAGGGATAGAGCACACAGCCATTCGCCCCCCGAAGCGGCTTGCCGGTTCGGGGATCGACCGCGAAGAACGGACCGTGCTCCTCGCCTGGCTGCATGACCGTCCACTGCCGCTCCGCCGAACCCGGCGCCGGCGTCTCATACATGCCGCCCGCGGGGCCGCCCTTGTGCAGCACC
Source organism: Acetobacteraceae bacterium (assembly GCA_947475475.1). Classification (GTDB taxonomy): domain Bacteria; phylum Pseudomonadota; class Alphaproteobacteria; order Acetobacterales; family Acetobacteraceae; genus CANJOG01. The sequence continues at coordinate 261 of CANJOG010000385.1, read as the reverse complement.
AGATGCACCTCGGCGAAAGCCGGACGCGCTGGCGTGGGCTTGCCGTGATTATGGGTGGTCATATCCACGCCAGGACCGGCCGCCCAGGTGAAAACATAGGCGATCTCGCTGCCATCACCGTCGATCAGATGAAATCCCGGCGCGAAATGCGCATCCAGACCGGCGAATTGCGGCAAGGCGGCGCCGAAGCTTCGCCATGTCAGCGCCTCGTCATGCGGCCCGGCGATGGCAAGCGCGTCGAGCGTGCGAACCGGCAGGGAC
>CANJOG010000384.1 GCA_947475475.1 Acetobacteraceae bacterium | reverse complement strand
GGGCTCGCGCGCGAACTGGCGCGGATGAACCTGACGCTAAACACCTCCACGCAATGGTACTGGAAGACCGATCTCCATAACCTGCTGCATTTTCTCTCGCTGCGCGCCGATCACCACGCGCAGTACGAAATCCGCGTTTATGCCGAGCAGATGCTCAAGACGGTGCAGGCCTGGGTGCCGGCGGCCTACCAGGCTTTCATGGATTACCGCATGGGGGCAGTGAGTTTCTCGGCGCAGATGCTGGCGATCGTGCGGCGGATGCTGGATGGCGAGCAGGTGGACCAGAAGAGCAGCGGTCTGTCCAAGCGGGAATGGACGGAATTCATGGCGGCGTTAGGGCGCGAGGGGTAGGAAGATCGGGGCTCTGGCCCGAACCCTGCCAGAGGCACTGCCTCTGGACTGCGCCAGGGAACGTGGTCCCCTGGACCCCCAGACTGTCGGGATCCAAGGGACAATGTCCCTTGGTCGGGTGCAGGGGCAAAGCCCCTGACGGGTCCAGGGCAGAGCCCTGGCCGTCCTACCCTGCCCGCTTGCGTTCCAGATTGGGCAGGAAGATTGCCAGCAACCCGGTCAGCGGCAGGATTGAGCAGATGCTGTAGACGAAGCTGATGCTCGTCTGATCGGCCACCCAGCCAAGTGCTGCCGCCCCAAGGCCCGAGAAACCGAACGCCAGGCCGAAGAACAGCCCGGCGACCAGGCCGACTCGGCCAGGCATCAGTTCCTGGGCCATCACCACCATGGCGGAGAAGGCCGAGGAGATGATCAGGCCGATCAGCACAGAGAGAATGGCGGTCCAGAACAGATTGGCGAAGGGCAAAGCCAGGGCGAAGGGCAGGGCGCCGAGGATGGAACCCCAGATGACTTTCTTGCGGCCGATGCGGTCGGCCAGCGGGCCGCCGAAGACGATTCCGAGTGCAGAGGCGGCTCCGAACAGGAAGAGGTAGAGCTGGGCGTTCCGGGTCGAGACCCCGAACGTCTCCATCAGATAGAAAGTGTAATAATTGGTCAGGCTGGACATATAGAGTTGCTTGGAGAGTACCAGCGCCACCAGTACCGTCATGGCGATCACCACGGTGCGCTGCGACAGGCCATTATCCACCCCGGCGCCACGCCGGCGGCCGGCACCGGCGGCGACTTCGCGGCGGTACCAGAAACCGACATTGGTGAGGATGCCGATGCCGAGAATGGCGAAGCCGGAGAGGAAGATCACATCGCGCTGGGTGGCCACGCCATAGGCGGCAAGCAGCGGGCCGAGTGCCTGGCCGAAATTGCCACCGACCTGGAAGAAGCTCTGCGCCATGCCGTGCTTGCCGCCCGAGGCCATTCGGGCGACGCGGGAGGCTTCCGGATGGAAGATCGAGGAGCCGATGCCGACCAGGCCGGCCGCAAGCAGCACGATGGAGTAGCTATGGGCCTGGGAGAGCAGGATCAGCCCGGCGAAGGTCAGCACCATGCCAATGGGCAGCGAAAAGGGCCGCGGTCTGTTATCCGCCACCATGCCGACCAAGGGCTGGAGCAGCGAGGCGGTGACTTGGAAGATCAGGGTGATGAGGCCGATCTGGCTGTAATCCAGGCCATAGCTGGTCTTGAAGAGGGGATAGAGGGACGGGATCAGCGCCTGGAGCATGTCATTAAGCAGATGGCCGGAGGCGACCGAGAAGATGATGAAATAGGTGGTGGTCTGCGCCACGGCGCGCGTGGCGCCGGCATTCGGGCTCAAGGTTGTCTGGCTCAAGAGAGGCTCCCCATATCGCGGCCTGCCCTCGGCCGCGTGATCCGGGCCGGGATTTCAGTGCCGGAAGCTTACACGGTGCAGGCAGAGGATGGGGATAAGTATTTTGCAGTGCGGCATAGTTCTAGGCGGGATGCTTTCAGGCGCGGCTGGAAAGGGGCTGGTGCGCGCCTGGAGGGGCTTTGCCCCCAGGGCCGTGGGCCAATATAAGCTCAGTATGCGCGCGGATTTCCTCAAGATGCACGGGGCTGGCAACGATTTCGTCGTAGTCGACGAACGCGCCCGCTCGTTCGGATTTTCGCCGGCGCAGGTGCGTGGCCTGTCGGACCGGCGGCTTGGTGTGGGGTGCGACCAGTTCATCACGCTGGAGCCGGGGACGGATGGGGCGGATGTGTTCATGCGCATCCGCAATCCCGATGGCAGCGAGTCCGGCGCCTGCGGCAATGCGACACGCTGTGTGGCGCGGCTGCTGGCCGAGGAGAGCGGCGGGTCGCGGTTTGTGATCCGCACCATTGCTGGCGATCTGCGGGCGGAGATTCTGTCGCGCAATTTTGGCTCCGACGAGGCGATCCGGGTGGATATGGGGCCGGCCTGGCTGGGCTGGGAGAGGGTGCCACTGGCGCGTCCGATGGATACGCTGCATCTCGATCTCGCGGCGGGCAATGTGGGCGACCCGGTGGCCTGCTCGATGGGCAATCCGCATGCGACGTTCTTTGTGGACGACATGGACGCGGTGGATGTGACGCATCTCGGCCCGGTGCTGGAGACGGATGCGCTGTTTCCCGAGCGCGCCAATATCGGTTTTGCCCAGATCCTGGCGCCGGATGCGATCAGGCTGCGGGTGTGGGAGCGCGGGGCGGGACTGACGCTTGCCTGCGGGTCCGGCGCCTGCGCGACGCTGGTCAATGCCGCGCGGCGCGGCCTCACGGGCCGGCGCGCGGTCATGGTGCTTGATGGCGGGGTACTGACCATTGAATGGCGCGAGGACGGGCATGTGCTCATGACCGGGCCGGCGGCGCTGGCCTGGCGCGGCTCGGTCGATCTTGCTGACTATGCGGCCTGAATTACGATGAGCGTCGATATTCTTACCTTTGGCTGCCGGCTGAACTCGTACGAGAGCGAGGTCATGCGCGGCCATGCGGCGGCGCTGAGTGATACGATTATCGTCAATACCTGCGCGGTGACATCGGAAGCCGAGCGGCAGGCGCGGCAGGCCATTCGTCGGGCGCATCGGGAAAATCCGGGCGCGCGGATTGTGGTGACGGGGTGCGCGGCGCAGATCGATCCGGGCAAATGGGCGGCACTGCCTGGCGTGGCGCGCGTGCTCGGCAACGAAGATAAGCTGCGCGCGGAATCCTGGCTGCCGGGCGAAGATGCCAGCGCGGTGTCCGATATCATGGTGGCGCGCGAGACGGCACCGCATCTGCTCACCGAATTTGCCGGCAGGGCGCGGGCTTTTGTGCAGGTGCAGCAGGGCTGTGATCATCGCTGCACATTTTGTGTTATTCCGTTTGGGCGCGGGCCG
>CANJOG010000383.1 GCA_947475475.1 Acetobacteraceae bacterium | reverse complement strand
CGAGATCATGCGCCATGCGGGGCAAGATGCTCCGCGCCCGGCCGGGCGGCTGCCGGCCGATCGGGGGGGTGAACATCCGGCCAAGCCTGCCACCGGGGCGGGGCCGGTTGGCCTGCCGCGAAGCTGGGCGGAGAGCGGGGTTTCAGCTAATGCGTGGCCCGATGGCGAGGATGGCTGAGGCGGGCGGGGACATTTTTGCGCCGCCGCTGCACTTGCACCATGTTTTCTGCACGATTTCGCCATCGCCCGGTGCGACGGTCGCTGAGTAGTGGGAGGTCGCCTGATGGATTGGAAAGGCCGTAAGGTCCTGGTTACTGGCGGAGCGGGGTTTCTCGGCTCCAATCTCTGCCATTCTTTGGCGGAACGCGGTGCGAAGGTGACGGCGCTGGACGGGTTCCTGTTCGGCGGCGGCGCCAATCCGGCCAATCTGGACGGGGCGAGCGGTGTGGAGCTGGTGCGCGCGGATATCCGCGATGTCGATCTGCGGCCGCTCTGCGAGGGCGTCGATGTGATCTTCAACCTGGCTGCCCAGACCAGCCATCTTGGCGGTCAGAAAGACCCGCTGGCCGATATTGCGGTGAATGCCGTCGCGCAGGTGCGGCTGATTGCCGCGGCGCGTGAGGCGGCACCCGATGCGGTGGTGGTGCATGCGTCGACGCGGCAGTTTTACGGACGCGCGCAACGCCTGCCGGTGGATGAGAACCATCCGGTGGCACCGCCGGATGCCAATGGCGTGTCGAAATTCGCCGGCGAGCAATACTGGATGCTGGAACATCGCGTTCAGGGCCGCCCAGTGGTCTCGCTGCGCCTGACCAATTGCTATGGTCCGCGCCTGCGGATTCGCGATGCACGGCAGACCTTCCTGGGCATCTGGATGCGTTGCGTGCTGGAGAACAAGCCGTTCGAAGTCTGGGGCGGGGCGCAGTTGCGCGACATGACCTATGTCGATGACGTCACCAACGCCTTCATCCTGGCGGCGGAGAATACCTCGTGCCATGGCCGCATCTTCAATATTGGCGGCTGCGAGCCGACCTCGCTGCATGACATGGCCGATCTGACCGTGAAGGTCTCGGGCGGGACAGCGCGCTATGTGATCCGGGAATTTCCGGCCGATCGCGCGCGCATCGATATTGGCTCTTATCACGCCGATGACACGGCGTTTCGCAGTGCGACGGGCTGGAAGGCGCATACCTCGCTGGAAGATGGGCTGCACCGCTCGCTGGACTGGTTCCGCACGCGGCTGGGGGATTATTTGTGAGCAATTTGCCGATGATTCCCCCCATCGTGATTCCCCAGGCCGATCCCGGCGCGGGCTATCGCGCGCATAAGGCGGAGATCGATGCCGCTGTGGCGCGAGCTCTGGAGAGCGGGTGGTATATTCTTGGCCGCGAGGGCGAGGCGTTTGAGCGTGAATTCGCCGCCTGGCTGGGCGCGGAGCAGGCGGTGGGCTGTGCCAATGGCACGGATGCGCTGGCGCTGATTTTGCGCGGCCTGGATATCGGGCCGGGATGCGCGGTGGCCACGGTATCGCATACGGCGGTCGCCACGGTGGCGGCGGTGGAGATGGTGGGTGCGGTGCCGGTGCTCGTGGATGTCGCGCGCGACACCTACACGCTCGATCCGACGGATCTGGCCGCATTGCTGGAAAATCCGCCGGCGGGTCTGCCGCCGATCCGGGCGGTGATTGTGGTGCATCTTTATGGCCAGGCCGCCGATCTTGGTGTGTTGCTGCCGCTGTGTGAGACATTCGGGATTCCGCTGATCGAGGATTGCGCCCAGGCGCATGGCGCGGAGTGGCAGGGGCGCAAGCTCGGCACGCTCGGGCGGGCGGGGGCGTATAGCCTGTACCCCACGAAGAATCTCGGCGCGCTCGGCGATGGCGGCGTGATTGCCACCAGCGATGTGGCGCTGGCGGAGCGGCTGCGGGCCTTGCGGCAATATGGCTGGAAGGAACGCTATGTTTCCGCCGAGGCCGGGGTGAATTCGCGGCTTGATGAGCTGCAGGCGGCGATCTTGCGTGTGCGGCTCACGCATCTTGATGCGGGCAATGCACGGCGGCAGGAGATTGCGCGCGCCTATGATGCCGCGGTTGCGGTGAGCAGCCTGAGTGCGCCGGTGCGGCGGAACGGGTCCACGCATGTGTTCCATCAATATGTGCTGCGCAGTGCGGATCGCGCGAGCGTGCAGGCGCGTCTGAAGGAAGCCGGCATCGGCTCGAATATTCACTATCCGGTGCCGGTGCATGAGCAGGCCGCCTATGCGGGGCGTGTTGCGCAAGCGCCATCGGGCTGTACGCAAACCTCGGCCGCGGCCAAGGAAGTTTTCAGCCTGCCGATGTTTCCGGAATTGACGGATGCGCAGGTCGAGCGTGTGTGCGCGGCACTGCGGGGGCTGTGATTAATTCCCGTTGGGTGGGCTCAAACCCACTCAACGGGATTCGGATTTACGCTGTAAACGCCAGCAACAAGACGCCGGAGCAGATCAGTGCAATCGCACCCATATGGGCGAGGCTGATGGTCTCGCCAAAAATGGCATTGCCAAGAAACGCCGCTGCCACATAGGAAATTGCCGTAAAGGGCAGGGCGACCGACATTGGGATGCGGCGGAGTGCGACGATGTAGAACATCGCGGCGCCGCCATAGAGCACAAGGCCGATGATCGTGTGCCAGGCGAAAAGCTGGCTCATGAAATTCTGTTCGCCGGCGCCCGATTTCAGCAGGACCTGCCCGCCGATCGAGGTGGTGATGGCGAGCAGCAGGACAACCCAATACAGCGTCACGCGGCCTCTCGCTTGGCGGCTTCATCGCTGCGCGCCACTGTACGGACCGTGCCCTGTGGCTTGCCATTGGCGGAGAGGAAGGTGCGGCCGACATATTCGCCGAGCACGCCGAGCACCATGGATTGCACGCCGCCGACCAGCAGGATGACCACCATCGTGCTGGCCCAGCCTGACGCGGTATTTCCCGTCGTCAGTGCCTCGACAATGACAGCGACGGCGCCGATGCCACCGAGGATTGCCATCAGCACGCCGGCAAAGATGGCGATTCGCAGCGGCACAAGAGAGAACGACGTGGCGAGGTTGAGCCAGAGGCGGACCAGGCGCACCAGATTATAGTTCGACCGGCCCTCGGCGCGCGGCAGATGCAGCACCTCGATACTGTCGATGCGCTGGGTCACCTGCATGATCAGCCCGTCCACATAGGGGTAAGGGCCGCGATAGCGGGCGACGGCGCGCACCACCATCGCCGACATGCAGCGGAAGG
>CANJOG010000382.1 GCA_947475475.1 Acetobacteraceae bacterium | reverse complement strand
CAGATTGTAGGAAACATTCGAGCCCAGATAATAGCCCCTCGTCCGCAACTCCCCCGCGGTCAATTCGGAATCGCCGATATTGAACAGGAGAAGAGCCTGGACAGAGTTGACGTCGGACCTTCCGGCGCGATCGAATTCATCCTTGATGACATCGAGAAGTCGCCGATGCAGACGCTCGACCAGTGTCAGCGCCTCCAGGTATAGAGGCTTCAGCTCTACCTTTTCTTCTTTCTTCTCGAAGGCATTTACTGCCTTGCTCGCGGTAATCATCGACAATGCCCCTCTGTTGCTCTGGTGGGATTTTCCCTACCTGTTACGCAACAACCTAGACACTTCGATTGAAAATCCTCTTAACCCACAGCCTTAACACCGACTTACGAAGGCGGTCTCTTTTATATTAGGTTTCTACTAGCTTAACTCTCGTGACTCAGGCGGTATTCGGTAGCCCAGAGAAAGGCGAAGGCAAAGATGGTGGCGACGTGGAACATGACCGTCAGAAGGGCAAAGCCGAAGGTCCCGCTGAAAACCGAATGGATGACGATCTGGAACAGGGCGGCATAGATCCAGATCACGTTTCCCCAGGCGACCCGCATCCAAAGACCGACGGACGCCACCAGGTCGGCGACAGCCATATTCATGGTGGTCAGCTGCCATTGGGTGTTCATGGCCTCGAAACGCCAGTCGCTGTTGGGGAAGACCCCCAGGATTATGGCCCATTGCATCAAGCCAAGCAGCAGGAAGACCAAGGAAATGCCGCGCAGATAGATGTCCCTCGCGGTCCTGACACGCAGCAGCGATGGATCGATATGGGGCCGAATATCCTCCATCGTCATGGTCGCGCTCATCCTCAAGGCACCCGCGGCGCCGCTGCCTCATGGTGGCAAGAAGACCCCCGCCCTGCAACAGGGCCGCGCTGCACCCACCGAGTTTCCGCCTCCGAGGCGGCAAATCAACCGGACAGGGGCCAGGCAATGCAAGGAAAGATGCCGACATGCTAGACTGATTCAAGTCCAGTCAGGAGAGTCGCATGACCAAGGAGCGAAGCCGCCCAAGCGCCGACCCGGCAACCAAGCCGGACATGGCGGCGATCCTCCATGGCCACCGCATGCGCCGCAATCGGCGCAGCCCCTGGTCGCGAAGTCTGGTGCGGGAAACCAGCCTCACCGTCGACGATCTGATCTGGCCGATCTTTCTGATGGATGGAACCAAGGCCCGCCAGGAGATCCTTGCCATGCCCGGCGTCTGGCGCTTGTCGGTCGACCAGGCGGTCGCCGAAGCGGGGCGCGCCGCCAAGCTGGGGCTGAAGGCGATCGCCCTCTTTCCCTATACCGATCCCGCTCGACGCGACCCCATGGGATCGGAGGCGCTCAATTCGGGAAATCTGGTCTGTTCGGCCTGCCGCGCCATAAAGTCATCCGTCCCCGAAATTGGCTTGATCACCGATGTGGCCCTCGACCCCTATACCAGCCACGGCCATGATGGGCTGATGTCGGAGGCGGGCGAAATTCTCAACGACGCCACGGTCGAGCAATTGGTTCTGCAGGCGCTTATTCAGGCCGAGGCCGGCGCCGATGTCATCGCTCCGTCCGACATGATGGACGGAAGGGTCGGCGCCATCAGGCAGGCGCTCGACCGGGCGCAGTTCATGGAGGTTCAGATTCTCGCCTATACGGCCAAATACGCTTCCGCCTTCTACGGCCCCTTCCGCGAGGCGGTCGGCACCGCCAGGACCTTGCTCGGCGACAAGCGGACCTATCAAATGGACCCGGCCAATTCCGACGAGGCGCTGCGGGAGGCCGAACTCGACATATCCGAGGGGGCGGACATGATCATGGTCAAGCCGGCCCTGCCCTATCTCGACATCATCTACCGCCTCAAGCAGACTTTCGGAATGCCCACCTTCGCCTATCAAGTCTCGGGGGAATCTTCGATGATCGAAGCGGCTTCCCGCAATGGCTGGATTGATGGCGAGAAAGCGATGATAGAGAGCCTGACGGCAATCAAGCGGGCCGGCGCGGATGCGATCATGACCTATTTCGCGCCGCGAGCGGCCGAACTCCTGGCGCGCCCATGAACACGCCCAGCGAGGCCCCCAATCAGGACCAATTCCAGGGCGGGTCGGCGCCGGCCGGCGCTCCCAAATGGGACACCCAGTTCCGCTACGACATCATTGCCGCGACGATCATGACGCTGGCGCTGCTGGGCGTACTTGGCCTGGGCCTTCTCGCCCCCCTGCTCGCGGGCCTCTTGATTTATCAGCTGATCAAGTCGGCCGCGTCCGTTTCCAGCCGGATTGGCATTCACGAGACTTTCGCTAAGACGATCGTCCTGGTGCTGATCGCCGCAATCATCATGGCTGGCATCGTCCTCCTGGTGATCGGATTCGTTTCGCAGCTCAGCGGCGGCCCCGATAGCCTGGCGGCTTTGCTGCGAACCCTCGCGGAAATCGTCGACGGCTTGCGCAGCCGCGTTCCCGATTGGGCCAAGCCCTATTTCCAAACCAATGTCGAGGAACTCAGCCGCATGGCCTCGCGTTGGCTGCGCGACAACGCGCTGCAGATCGGCATTCTCGGCCGCACTCTCGGCACCGCCCTGGTTCAGACTCTGATCGGCATGATCATTGGCGGCCTGATGGTCTTCGCGCCGGCAAGCCGGAGACATAAAGGACCGCTGGCGGCAGCGCTATCGCATCAGGTCGCGGGCGTCAGCGACTCATTCCGCCGCGTCGTCTTTTCGCAGATCCGCATCTCGGCGTTGAACACCGCACTTACCGGAATCTTTCTCGGCTTCTTATTGCCCCAGATTGGCTTTCCGCTGCCCTTCACCAAGACGCTGATTTTCGTCACTTTCGTCGCCGGTCTGCTGCCGGTGATCGGCAATATTATTTCCAACACGATCATCACCCTGGTCGGCGTCAGCGTCTCGCCCTGGGCTGCAGGCTTGGCGCTCGGCTATCTTATCCTCATCCACAAGCTGGAATATTTCCTCAACGCCAAGATCATCGGCAATCGCATCGGCGCGCGCGCCTGGGAAATGCTGACCGCCATGCTGGTGATGGAGGCCGCCTTCGGGCTGGGCGGCGTGGTGGCGGCGCCCATCTATTATGCCTACACCAAGAGCGAGTTGAAGAAGCGGGGCTTGCTGTGATGGACGGCGCGGCGCGGGTTCTTACGTTGCGCCGCTAACTGAGCGAGGCGAGCCATGTCTTCGCCGATCCCTTCGATCCCGACCCTCGCGGACATTCGCGCCGCGGCGAGCGAGCT
>CANJOG010000381.1 GCA_947475475.1 Acetobacteraceae bacterium | reverse complement strand
ATCGCTGGCATCCCCAGCCCGGACGCGGCGAGCAGGTCGTTGGCATGATCCCCCACCATTACCGCCCGTACCACTTCGCCGCCGGCCGCCGCGATCGTGGCTGCCAGATGCGCCGGATCGGGCTTACGGGTCGGAAAACTGTCGCCCCCGCCAACCGCAGCGAAATGCCTCGCCAGCCCAAGGGCGGCCAGCACCCCGCGCGCATGCGCCTCGGGCTTGTTGGTGCAGACGGCCAGCACCCAGCCCGCCCGCCCCAGCAGTTCCAGCGCCTCGGCCACGCCCTCATAGGCCACCGTATCCACGGCGAGCCGCCCGGCATAACGCTCCAGATACTCCGCCACCGCCGCCGCATCCGGCACCGCCCCACGCCCGGCAAAGGCGCGTGCGATCAGCACCGGCGCACCATCGCCTACCATCGCGGCCACCTCGCCACGCGCATAGGGCGCCAACCCCCGCCCCTCCAGCACCGCATTGAGACAAAATGCCAGGTCCGGCACCGAATCGACCAGCGTGCCATCGAGGTCGAAAACAGCGGTCGGCGCGGGCGAGGAGACAGGCAGGCGCGGCATTCATCCATCCTTACGGAAAAATTAAGTCACATGAAGTGAAGGTTGCGGTGCAGCAAGCTCTTTGACAGCGCGGCACCCGGACCGCTAGGTGCTTGCTGTGGAAAACAGATTTGCCACTTCGGAGAACTGACCGGCGCATGTGCGGCATCGTAGGCGTGATTGGCGTGCAACCAGCGGCTCCGGCCCTCATCGAGGCGCTGCGGCGGCTGGAATATCGTGGCTATGACAGCGCCGGGGTCGCCACCCTGGTGGACGGCCAGATCGACCGCCGCCGTGCAGAGGGCAAGCTGAACAACCTCGCCAGCGCCCTGGAGCGCACTCCGCTCGCCGGCACGCTCGGCATCGGCCATACGCGCTGGGCGACCCATGGTGCGCCCACCGAAAACAACGCCCACCCGCACGGCACCGCCCGCGTTGCCGTGGTGCATAACGGCATCATCGAGAACCATTCCGAGCTGCGCGCCGAACTCGAAGCCGCCGGCCAGGTCTTCTCGACCGAGACCGACACCGAAACCGTCGCCCAGCTGCTGGACCTCTATCTCCGCCAGGGCATGACGCCCGAGGCCGCCGCCGAAAAGGCCTTCTCCCGCCTGCACGGCGCCTATGCGCTGGCCCTGATCTTCGCCGGCTTCCCCGACATGCTGATCGGCGCCCGCCACGGTGCACCCATGGCGGTCGGCTTCGGCGAGGGCGAGATGTATCTCGGCTCGGATGCGCTCGCGCTGGCCCCGCTGACCAACCGCATCGCCTATCTCGACGATGGCGACTGGGCCATCATCCGCCGCGACAGCGTCGAATTCCACGACATCACCGGCAAGATCGTCGAGCGCAAAATCCAGCGCACCGCCATGACCGGCGCCGCCATCGGCAAGGGCAATTTCCGCCACTACATGGAGAAGGAGCTGCACGAGCACCCCGCGGTGATCGGCGACACGCTCCACCAGATGGTCGATCCCGCCAGCCGCGCCGTGGTCCTGCCGGACATGCCGTTCGACTGGCGCAAAATCCCCCGCCTGACCATCAGCGCCTGCGGCTCCGCCTGGTATGCCGGGCTGGTCGGCAAATACTGGTTCGAAAGCATCGCCCGCATCCCGTCCGACGGCGATGTGGCGAGCGAATTCCGCTACCGCGACCCGCCACTGCCCGAAGGCGGCCTCGGCCTGCTGGTCAGCCAGTCCGGCGAGACCGCCGACACTCTGGCAGCGCTGCGCTACATGCGCTCGCAGAAGCAATCGGTGCTGACGGTCGTGAACGTGGCGGAAAGCTCCATGGCCCGCGAGAGCGACGCCGTGCTGCAGACCGTCGCCGGCCCCGAGATCGGCGTCGCTTCCACCAAGGCCTTCACCGCCCAACTCGCCGTCCTCGCCTGCCTGTCCCTGGCCGCCGCCCGCGCCCGTGGCACGATCTCAGCGGAGGAAGAAGGCCGCCTGACCGACGCGCTGCTGGAAGTCCCCGCCCGCGCGGCCGAAGTGCTGGCCCGCGAGCATGAACTCAGCGCCATCGCCGAACGCGTCGCCGAAGCGCGTGACGTGCTCTTCCTCGGACGTGGCAATTGCTACCCGATCGCTATGGAAGGCGCGCTGAAGCTGAAGGAGATCAGCTACATCCACGCCGAAGGCTACGCCGCCGGTGAGATGAAGCACGGCCCGATCGCGCTCATCGACAAGAGCGTGCCAGTCATCGCCATCTGCCCCTCCGGCCCGCTGTTCGAGAAAACCGCGTCCAACTTGCAGGAAGCCGCTGCCCGTGGCGGCCAGATCATGCTGTTCAGCGACGAGGAAGGCCTCGCCAAGCTGAAGAACATCGCCGCCCTGAGCTTCCTGATGCCGAAGATCGACCCCTTCGTGGCGCCCATCCTCTACGCCGTGCCGGTGCAGTTGATGGCCTACCAGGTGGCGGTGATCAAAGGCACGGATGTGGATCAGCCGCGCAACTTGGCGAAGTCGGTTACGGTGGAGTGATTGTGGGGCGGGGCGCGCATACCGGCTCGCAATGCTGCACGGCGTTAAAAAATGCCACCCGCCTCAAGCCCCACAGCCTGGCGGACAGCCCCAAGTGCCCCGAGCCGAGACGGGCAATTATATGCATTCAAGAATGAATCGACGCAAATCCGCTCAGCCGACCGCAGCCGCCCCCTCCCCCCACTCCTCCAGCAACGACGTCAGCACATCCGCAATCGCCTCCATCCCGAGATCGCCCGCATACAACCTTGCCGCAGTCTAACGTGTACGGGTGACGAAGCTGCTGATGCCTTGAGCGGCAGTGACAGCCGCGAGTTGCTGGAAGCGGCCCGAGTTGCTGATCGATCGTGTGGAGATTAGTCCTGGCGAGGCCGACGAAGGGGCTCCGATCGAATTGACCGGTCAGCCTGCCGAGATGCGGCACTTTGCGGGTGCCGAACGGGCCCGCAAAGTGCCGCCGGGCCTTTTGTGCGTTCGGTAAAGTTGGTTGCGGGGCCAGGATGCAACCGTTACCGCACACTCCTCTCTAAAAAAGCAGGATGATCACCGCCCCAATGGATTTGGCGATATGCGGCGGCGCCGCGATCAGGTGACGCTAGTCGTGATCGTATTATCGATCAGCAATTGGCCTCTGCCCTGGTTGAACACATTGTAGGTGTGTCCGCCATTGGTGACGGTGCCAACCGAACTGCCCCAGCCTGACGAGGTGACGGAATCTAAGGCATTGCCGTCTATCACCAACTGGT
>CANJOG010000380.1 GCA_947475475.1 Acetobacteraceae bacterium | reverse complement strand
CGCTGCAGGCAGCCCAGGTGCTCGGCGCCATCCATTGGGAGGCACTGCTGCTTTTCGCCAAGGGGATGCGGATCAAGCCGCGCCCGCCCGCGCCCGCAAATCCCATCACCGTGGTGTCCGCGCACTCTCCCGAAACCGCGCCGGTTTCGCTAGAGAGGTCCATTGTCAAGATGGAGCTGGCATGAGCGATACCGCCGCGCGTTCGATCGACACCGATGAGGGAATGGCCAGTACGCGCCTGGTCCAAGCCGGGTTGTCGCCGACCCGCCGGCTGCTCCTGCGGATTCTTCAGCGGCTCTCGCACGGCTCGCTGAGCGTCGTGCTGCCGGGTGGCGCACGGCTGGACCGGCGCGGTGCGCATCCGGGGCCGGAGGCGACCATTTTGCTGCATCGCTGGCGCAGCCTGTGGCGGCTCCTCACGGGAGGGGATATCGGTTTTGCCGAGGCCTATATGGAGGGCGACTGGTCGAGCCCGGATCTCGCCGCATTGATCGAACTTGCCGCCCATAACGAGCACGCTTTGCCTGGATCTGGCCGCCCGTCACTCCCGCTGCGCCTGGCGAACCGGCTGTTCCATCTGCTGCATGCCAATACGCGCGCCGGCAGCAAGCGTAACATCATGGCGCATTACGATCTGGGCAACGAGTTCTACCGCGCCTGGCTGGACGAGGGCATGTCCTACTCCTCGGCGATCTTCTCGACGGAGGCGGAGACATTGGAGAGCGGCCAGTCGGCCAAGCAGGATCGCGTGCTGGAGCTGCTCGGCGCGCGGGAGGGCGATCGCGTGCTGGAAATCGGCTGTGGTTGGGGAGGGCTGGCGCGGCGTATCGCAGAGGTGGGATGCCATGTGACGGGCCTGACTTTGTCACCGTCGCAACTGGATTACGCAAGCAAGCATCTGGCTGGTTCTGGATTGGCGGGGCGCAGCGATCTGCGATTGCAGGATTATCGTGATGTCGAAGGCCAGTTCGACTTCATCGTCTCGATTGAAATGTTCGAGGCGGTGGGGGAGGAATATTGGCCCGCCTATTTCGCCGCCATTCGCAACCGGCTGCGGCCGGGTGGGCGTGCGGTGCTGCAAATCATCACCATCGCCAATGATCGCTTTGCCACTTATCGCGCCGGGACGGATTTCATCCAGCGTTATATCTTCCCCGGCGGGATGCTGCCCTCACCGGAAGTTCTGGAAGCGCGGATTGGCGAGGCGGGGCTGAGCATCGTCTCACGTGAGACGTTTGGCGAGAGCTATGCCCGCACCCTGCAATTGTGGCGGGAGCGATTTAACGAGAACTGGCCTAGGATTTCAGGGCCTGCCATGCCGGAGCGGTTTCGCCGCATGTGGGACTATTATCTCGCCTATTGCGAGGGCGGATTTCGTGCCGGGTCGATCGATGTCGCATTGTATGTGATCCGGCATGACAGGCTTTAGCACCAGCACAAATCATGACCTGACTCCGATGCCCGGCCGGCGCGCAGTGCTGGCTGGACTCGCCGCGCCGATGTTCGGTGCGGCGTTGATGAGACCGGCCCCGCTCAGTGCAGCCCCGCTCAGTTCAGCTACACTGAAACTACCTCCATCCGGCCGGATATCCTTTCGCGTCATCCGCGAGAACAAGCATATCGGCCAGCACGAACTTTCATTCAGTGCCGCACCCGATGGACTGAAAATCGCGATTTCTGTTGATATCGTCGTGCGTCTTGGTCCGATCCCCGTTTTTCGCTACCGGCTCGCCGGCACGGAAACCTGGCAGGCTGGCGCTTTGGCCGGCGCCGAGGCGCGCACCAATAATGACGGACATGAGGAGCATATGCAGGCCGTGCGCGACGCCACGGGCCTGTGGGTGAGCGGCGCGCGGAGCACGCGATCACGCATCGACCGCTACCGTGCGCCGGATGATGCGCGGCTGGCGACGCATTGGAACATTGCCCAACTGACCGGCCCATGGATCAATCCGCAGAATGGCGAGTTGCTGCATCCCAGCATCACGAGCCATCAACCCGAAACGCTGATCGTGCCACCAGGCCGCCCCGTACTGGCGCGGCGTCATGACGCGACCGGCGACGTCCTGCTTTCCCTTTGGTACGACGGCGAGGATCAATGGGCCGCTCTGCGATTCCACGCCCGCGACAATTCGCTGGTGACCTATGAAAGGGTTTTATGAAACTCCGTCCTGTTCTGCTTGCAGTATTCTGCGCGCTCGGCCTCACCGCCTGCGTTCCCGCGACACCGCCATCGGGCCTGCATAAGCAGGTCGATCTCGCGCGCTATTCCGGGCGCTGGTACATCATCGCCAATATTCCGTATTTTGCCGAGCGTGGGAATGTTGCTTCCTGGTTCGATGTCACGATTAATGGCGACCGGGGCATCGATCGCTATGTCGCGCGGGAGCGCGATTTCGCCGGCAAGGAATTCACCTTCGACATGAAATTCTATGTCGTGCCTGGCACTGGCAATGCCTATTGGCGCGAGACGCCGCTCTGGCCGATCTATCTTTCTTATCTGATCCATTACGTGGATGCCGATTATCGCACGGCGCTGGTGGGCTATCCCGGCGGCAGCTATGGCTGGATCATGGCGCGCACGCCGGAACTGCCGGAGGTGGAGTATCAGGCGCTGCTCGCCCGCTTTGGCGCGCTTGGCTACGACACAACTTCTTTCCGTAAAGTGCCGCAAACACCAGGGCAGATCGGCAAGCCCGGCTTTCAGTAACCTGCGTTAAGCCGTGCGTCCTGGGACGCGGTGCCGATAGGCCAGCGCCTCGGCGACATCGACGCGACGAACGCGGGTGGCTCCGGCGAGATCCGCAATCGTGCGGGCCACGCGCAGCACGCGGGTATAGCCGCGGGCCGAGAGGCGCAGGCGCTGGGTGGCTTTCTCGGCGAGATCGCGCGCCTCCGGCTCCAGTTCGATCAGGGAGGCATCGGCTTCGGCGTTGGTGGCAGGCCCGTCCGAGCCATAGCGGGTGCGCTGACGAGTGCGGGCGTTGCCGACACGGGTTGCGACGGCTGTGCTGGCCTCGCCCGGCGGGGCGCGGGTTAGGTCGGTGGGGGCGACGGGTTCGATCTGGACGACGAGATCGATGCGGTCCAGCAGCGGGCCGGAGAGGCGGCCCTGATAATCCTCGCCGCAGCGCGGAGCGCGGCCGCATTCGCGGGAGGCATCGCCGAGATAGCCGCAGCGGCAGGGATTCATCGCCGCGACCAGCTGGAAGCGGGCCGGGTAGGTGATATGGGCGGCGGCCCGGCTGACGGTGCAGCGCCCGGCTTCCAGCGGCTG
>CANJOG010000379.1 GCA_947475475.1 Acetobacteraceae bacterium | reverse complement strand
CGGCGGATATCGGCGCCGATACGGCCAATTTCGCTGCGCGGCCCGGTGGCGCGGACCAGGGCCTCGGCGGTGCCGGCAATGATCAGCGTGCCGGACCAGACCAGCGGCGTGTCCTCGCCGCCGGGGCGGGTGCCGTCGGGCTGCGGTGCTGTGGGATTGCCAGCGATCTTGCGCACTGGGACGGATTCGCCGGTGAGCAGGGATTCATCGGCCATCAGGTGCTGGGCCTCGATGAGTTCGGCATCGCCGGGGACGCGGTCGCCCTCGGCGAGCAGCAGAACGTCGCCGCGCACCAGCTCGCGCGCCGGGATCAGGCCCGCCACACCGTCGCGCAGCACCCGCGCCCGGGGGGAGGTGAGGTCGCGCAAAGCGTGCAAGGCGTTTTCGGTGCGCCGTTCCTGCACGATGACGAGGATGAGGTTGATGAAGGAAAAGCCGAGCAGGACGAGCGCTTCGACGGTGCTGCCGAGCACCAGGTAGATCAACCCGGCGGCGAGCAGGAGTTGCAGCATCGGCTCGCGGACGGCCTGGCTGGCGATCTTGAGCAGGCTGCGCTGGGCGTCCTGCGGGAGTTCGTTGGGGCCTTCTGCGGTGAGACGGGCGCTGGCATCGGCGGCGGTGAGGCCATGGATCGGGTCGCGCGTCATCTCGGTCTCGCTTTGGTTTCAGCCGGGGAGTTTCAGCCGGTATAACGCCCAGGATGCGGCATCGGCGACGACCGGGTCGGAATCTCTGACGAGATGTTCAGCGGCGGGAATGAGGCGCGGATCGGCGGAATTTCCGATGGCGATGGCGACATTGCGGGCGAAGCGGGCGCGGCCGATGCGCTTGATGGGCGAAGCGGTGAAGCGGGCGCGGAAGGCGGCATCGTCGAGGCTCGCGAGATCGGCCAGATCTGGGGCGGCGAGGTCCGGGCGGGCGTGGAGTTTGGCAGTGTGGCCGGCCTGTGCGAAGCGGTTCCAGGGGCAAGCGGCGAGGCAATCGTCGCAGCCATAGATGCGGTTGCCCATGGCGGGGCGGAATTCAGGGTCGATCGGGCCATCATACTCGATGGTGAGGTAGGAAATGCAGCGCCGCGCATCGAGCTGGTAGGGGGCGGGGAAGGCATCGGTGGGGCAGGCAGTCATGCAGCGTGTGCAGGTGCCGCAGCGGTCGGCATGGGGCTCATCCGGAGTTAGCGCCAGCGTAGTGTAGATCTCGCCGAGGAACAGCCAGGAGCCGTGGCGGCGCGAGACGAGATTGGTGTGCTTGCCCTGCCAGCCGATGCCGGCCCGCATGGCGAGCGGCTTTTCCATCACCGGGGCGGTGTCGACGAAGACCTTCACTTCCGTGCCCGGCTCCGCACAGCGGGACACGATGAAGGCGGCCAGGTGCTTGAGCATGCCCTTGACCACGTCGTGATAGTCTCGCCCGCGGGCATAGACCGAGATATTGCCGGTTTCGGGATGGGCCAGATTTGCGAGCGGATCGCTCTCGGGAGCGTAGGAGAGGCCCAGCGCGATGACGCTGCGGGCTTGCGGCCACAGAGCACGGGGATGGCTGCGTTGCTCGGCGCGGTCCGCCATCCAGCTCATGCTGCCGTGGCGGCCCTGGGCGAGAAAATCGGCGAGGCGGGTGCGCGCTTCCGGCCCCAGCTCGGCGGCGGCGAAACCGACGGCGTCGAAACCGAGGGCGCGGGCCTTCTCGGATATGCGGGTTTTAACCGCGTCCACGATAGCTGGGCACACCCTGGTCCGGCAGCCAGACATCGGCAGGCGGCGCGCCGGTCTGCCAGAACACGTCGATCGGCATGCCGCCGCGCGGATACCAGTAGCCGCCGATGCGCAGCCAGAGCGGCTCCATCAGCGCCACGAGCTTGCGGCCGATATCCAGCGTGCAGGCCTCGTGAAAGGCGCCGTGATTGCGGAAACTGCCGAGATAGAGCTTCAGCGACTTGCTCTCCACGATCCAGGCCTTGGGCACATAGTCGATCACCAGATGGGCGAAATCGGGCTGGCCGGTAATCGGGCAGAGCGAGGTGAATTCCGGCGCGGTGAAGCGCACCAGATAGCGCGTATCCTGGTGCGGTGCGGGAACGCGTTCCAGCATCGCTTCCTCGGGGGAGGCGGGTTGGGTGGAGTGCTGGCCGAGCTGGGTCAGGCCGTCATAGGTCGGGTTCGTCATGTTGCGTCAAATGACGTCGGCGGGGGCCAGAGCGCAAGGGTGGTCGGTATCACCATCCTCGGTTTGCAGCGTCACATGGCCGATGAGGAACTCGCGGTGCAGGCCGTCGGCGATGCCGATGCGGTCTTGGTCCGACAGGCCGCCGGGGCGGACGAGATGGACGGTCAGCGCCGTCTCGGTGGTGCTGATCGGCCAGATATGCAGGTCATGCACGCTCTGCACGCCAGGGCGGGCGGCGAGCCAGGCCTCGACGGCGTGGATGTCGATACCGGGCGGCACAGCATCCATGGCGAGTGCGATGGACGAGCGCAGCAGGCCCCAGGTGCCCCAGGTGATGACGGCGACGACCAGCAGGCTGGCCACCGAATCGAGCCACAGCCAGCCGGTGAACAGGATCAGCACGCCGGCGAGCACGACGGCGACGGAGACCGCGGCATCGCCCACCATGTGCAGGAAGGCGCCGCGGATATTCAGGTCGTGATGGCCGCGCATGAAGAGCAGAGCTGTGCCGCCACTGATGAGAATGCCGGCAGCGGCGACCCAGACCACCAGCCCGGCCTCGACCGGCTGCGGGGCGAGCAGGCGGTGGATGGCCTCCAGCCCGATGGCGCCGACGCCGACCAGCAGGATCACGCCATTGGTCAGCGCGGCCAGGATGGAGCCGCGTCCGTAGCCCCAGGTATGACGGGCATTGGGTGGGCGCTTGGCCATGGCGGCGGCGCGCCATGCCATGATCAGGCCGAACACGTCGCCGAGATTGTGCCCGGCATCGGCCATTAAAGCGAGCGAGCCGGCGATCAGGCCGAAGACGACCTGGGCGGCGACCAGTGCAGAATTCAGTCCGATGCCAAGGATGAAGGCGCGGCCGAAATCGGCCGGGGCATGCACATGGCCGACATGGGTGTGGTGATGGCCGCCATGATGCTGGTCGGCATGGTCATCGCCATGATGGCGGCCGTGATGGCTCGGCCCTTGGGGATGCCCCTGGGGATGCGCATGTGGCTTGGCGTGATCGTGGGCGTGGTCTTGCGGCATGAATGGTCTCCGTCAGCATCATGCCCCGAGATGGCAGGGCATTTCCACACTGGCGGAAGGTCTAGGCGGGATCGGCAGGTTT
>CANJOG010000378.1 GCA_947475475.1 Acetobacteraceae bacterium | reverse complement strand
TGGCAGCGGCCCTTCAAGCGCTCGCGCGCAACGATTGCGACAACGATATGGTCAACCACCTGGTACGGCGGGAAAATGCGCGACACCTGGAAGGTGCGGCCAAACCCGCCACGAACGCGCTCGTGAGCAGGCAGGCGTGCGATCTGTTTGCCGTCATAGATGATGCTGCCCTTATCCGGCAGCTTTTCGCCCGTCAGTGCCTTGAACAGCGTGCTCTTGCCAGCGCCGTTCGGCCCGATGATCGCGAAGGTTTCCTTATCGTCGACGTGAAAGGCGATGTTCTTCAGAACCGGGATAGCCCCGTAGCCGAGGAACAGCCCATCGACCTTCAGCAATGCGGTCATGTCAGTGTGTCCATTTCGATGTCAGTGCCGTGATGGCGCGCAAGGCCGACCGCGCAGGCGATAATCGCCGCGCTGCCATCGAGCACATCATCACTTTTTGGCGTCTGCCACATGACGCCCCCTCCCTATTGTCGCGGCTAAGCCATGCCCCGTCCCTTGGGCATGCCGCGCATGCGTGAACCCCTCCTTTACTATCCAATGACGGCGAGGGGTAGCCCGTTGACTCACTGCAATTCCGATCCTCGCCAACGTTGGAAGACCGCCGAGACCGGTGCTAGAACCATTGCCATGGCAAGTTCTCCTCGCGTCGCGCTCTTTGTCACGTGCCTGGTGGATATGCACCGGCCCTCGATCGGCTTTGCAGCGCTCAAACTGCTCAAGCAGGCCGGCTGCACGGTCGAAATACCACGCGCCCAGACCTGCTGCGGCCAGCCGGCCTATAATGCTGGCGACCGCGCCACCGCGCGCGCACTCGCCCTGTCCATCCTGGACGCCTTTGCCGGCTACGACTACATCGTCGCCCCCTCAGGCTCCTGCGCCGGTATGATCCGCCACCATCTGCCCGCCCTGATCGAAAACGACCCCAATCTCGCGGCCCGCGCCCGCGAACTTGGTGCGAAGACCTATGAGCTGGTCAGCTTCCTGACCGATGTGATGGGGGTCACCTCCGTCTCCGCCCGGCTGGAAGAGACCGTCACCTATCACGATTCCTGCTCCGGCCTGCGCGAGCTCGGTATCCACGACCAGCCGCGCGCCTTGCTCGGCACGGTGACCGGACTCTCGATCAAGGAAATGGCGGATCCCGATGTCTGTTGCGGATTCGGTGGCACATTTTGCGTCAAATATCCCGAAGTCTCCGCCCGCATGGCCAAGGACAAGATCGACGATATCGCCTCAACCGGGGCCACCACGGTGCTCGCGGGCGATCTCGGCTGCCTGCTCAACATCGCCGGCCGGGCTTCGCGCGAGAACGTCCCGGTCATGGTTCGCCACGTTGCCGAGGTTCTCGCCGATATGACCACCGACCTGCCGCCCATCGGTGCGCCCCGGCAGAGCTGACACTCTACCGTCCGCCGTCCGCTCCACTGCTTCGCCGCCCGCAAGGACACGCGCATGCGCCCGACCAGCTCCGCCTTCATCGCCAATGCCCATAAGGCGATCGCCGATGCCGGGCTGCAAAAGGCGCTTGCGCGCTCCAAGACCAACTGGCAGGCCCGCCGCGCCGCGGCTCTTGCCGGCCTGCCGGAATTCGAGGCCCTGCGCGACGCCGGCCGCTCCATCAAGCGCCACGTCATGTCCAACCTCGATTTTTATCTCGAGGAGTATGCCGGCCGCGTCGAACAGGCTGGAGGCCAGGTCCATTGGTGCGCCACCGCCGACGAGGCCCGCGAGGCCGTCCTGCGCATCTGCCGCCAGGCCGAAGCCCGCACCGTCACCAAGGGCAAGTCGATGGTCAGCGAGGAGCTAGGCCTCAACGAGTATCTCGAAGAACACGGCATCGTCCCCGTCGAGACCGATCTTGGGGAATATATCCTCCAACTTCGTAATGAGCCCCCCAGCCACATCACCGGACCCGCTTTCCATCTCAACCGGGAGGACTGGGAGGAAAGCTTCCGCGAGCACCACACCCATCTCGCCGCTGACCGCGTGTTTGCCGAGCGCAAGGATATCGTCGCCGAGGCGCGCGGCGTGCTGCGGGACCGTTTCACCATCGCCGATGTCGGCATCACCGGCGCCAATTTCCTGATTGCGGAGACCGGCAGTTCCGTCATCGTCACCAATGAGGGCAATGGCGACCTCACCCAGACGCTACCTAAAGTTCATATTGTTCTTGCAACGATAGAAAAGGTTGTGCCGACACTGGAAGATTGCGCGACCTTCCTGCGCCTGCTCGCCCGCAGCGCCACCGGGCAGGATATTTCGGTCTACACCACCTTCTCCACCGGCCCGCGCCGCGCGCCCGATCTCGACGGGCCGTCAGAATATCACGTGGTGCTGGTCGATAATGGCCGCTCGTCGATGCTGGGCACGGACTTCCAGGAGATGCTCCACTGCATCCGCTGTGCCGCCTGCATGAACCATTGCCCGGTCTATTCGGTGGTCGGCGGCCACGCTTATGGCTGGGTCTATCCGGGCCCACTGGGCGCGGTGCTCGATCCGGCGCTGATCGGTCTCGACGAGGCCAAGCATTTGCCCGCAGCCTCCACCTTTTGCGGCAAATGCGAATCCGTCTGCCCGATGAAAATCCCCCT
Source organism: Acetobacteraceae bacterium (assembly GCA_947475475.1). Classification (GTDB taxonomy): domain Bacteria; phylum Pseudomonadota; class Alphaproteobacteria; order Acetobacterales; family Acetobacteraceae; genus CANJOG01. Next base: position 693 of record CANJOG010000378.1, on the reverse strand, counting down.
GCCAAAGATGATGCGCCATTGGCGGGAGCGCGCCTTCGAGCGCCAGCTCAACCCGCCAGTGGAACGCAGCATGCTCCGCCTCTGGGCTTTCCTGGCACAGCGCCCGGCGCTCTATCGTCTCGGCACGCGCATCGCGGCGCGCATGATGGCGATCTTCGGCGGCAAGAACGGCAAATTCTCCCGCCTGCCACTCGCCTCGGGCTGGACGGATGCGCGCGACATGCCCGCACCGGAAGGTGATACTTTCTTCGCCCGATACGCGCGCGAAGAACGTGCGGGGAGGATCTGATGTCCCGCGAATCGATGCTCACCAGCATCCGCCGTGGCCTGCACCGCGGCCCGCTCACCGATGAGCAGAAGCAGACACTGCGCGCTCGCACCGAAGCCCATCCGCGCCATGTCATTCCCGCACGCGGCCAGACCAGCGGCGCCGCCAGGGTCGATTATTTCTGCGCCAATCTGGAGAAGGAATTCGCCACCTTCACAAGGGTGGCCTCGCCCGACGACGTGCCAGCCGCCATCAGCGATTTCCTCGCCAGCCAGAACCTGCCCTCCGAACTGGTAATGGCCCCGCATCCCGAATTGCATTCTCTCCCCTGGGCCAGCCGCCCGCTGCTGCGCGTCCACGAGGGCCGCGCCATGCCCACCGACATCGTCGGCGTCCAGCACGCTTTCGCCGCCGTCGCCGAAACC
>CANJOG010000377.1 GCA_947475475.1 Acetobacteraceae bacterium | reverse complement strand
GCCACGCCAATGTCGATCATGGTGGGCGTCGGGCGAGGGGCGACCGAGGGCGTGCTGATCCGTTCGGCCGAGGCGCTGGAGCGGATGGAGCGCGTCGATACGCTGGTGGTCGACAAGACCGGCACGCTGACCGAAGGCCGCCCGCGCGTGGTGGCCCTGGCGCCGGCGGAAGGGGTGTCGGAGGAGGAATTGCTGGCCCTGGCGGCCGGGCTGGAGCAGGGCAGCGAACATCCGCTGGCCGCCGCCGTGCTGGCCGAGGCCAAGGCGCGGGGTGTGGTGCCGGTGCAGGTGCGGGCTTTCCGCGCCGTGACTGGCAAAGGCGTGCTGGCGCAGGCCATGGGCACCGGCGTGGCGCTCGGCAATGCGCGGCTGATGGAGGAGCGCGGCGTGGCGCTTGGTGCCCTGGCGGCGCGGGCGGAGGCGTTACGCGCGCAGGCGGCCACCGTGCTGTTCGTCGCGCGCGGGAAAGAACTGGCCGGGCTGATCGGTGTCGCGGACAAGATCAAGGCGACCACGCCGTCGGCGCTGGCAGCGCTGCGGGCGGCGGGGCTGCGGATTGTCATGCTGACCGGCGATAATCGCGCCACTGCCGATGCCGTTGCACGCGAATTGGGGATTACCGAAATCGAGGCCGAGGTCCTGCCGGAGGACAAGCATCGTATCGTCGAAAAGCTGCGTGCCGGGGGCGCGGTGGTGGCGATGGCCGGCGACGGGGTGAATGACGCGCCGGCCTTGGCGGCGGCCGATATCGGCATCGCCATGGGCACTGGCACGGAAGTGGCGATCCAGAGCGCCGGCATCACGCTGGTGAAGGGGGATCTGGCCGGCATTGCCCGCGCCATCGCCCTGTCGCGGGCGACCATGCGCAATATCCGGCAGAATCTGTTCTTTGCCTTCATTTACAACGCGCTTGGCGTGCCGCTGGCGGCCGGCGTGCTCTATCCGGTGTTCGGCGTGCTGCTCAGCCCGATTGTCGCCGCGCTGGCGATGTCCTTGAGTTCGGTGTCGGTGATCGGCAATGCGCTGCGGCTACGCGGGGCGGATATTTCTGGCGGCGTTTGCGACGCGCCGCGCGGCAGGACGTGATTGCGGAATCGTAGCCCGGATTGCGGCTTTGCCCGCATCCGGGCTACGATTCCGGTGCAGGAGAGAAAATGTGATCAAGGTCTCGGCATTTCTTCCCAAGCGCGCTGATCTCACTGACGAGCAATTCCACGCGCATTGGCGGCATCCACATGGCGATCTCGCCGTGCGGACGCAGCGTATCCGTCGCTATGTGCAGGATCACGGCGTAGGGCCGCGCCCCGGTCTGCCGGGATTTCCCAAGTCGACTTATCTCGGCGTGGCGACAGTGTGGTTTGTCAGCCTGGAATCCTTCATGGGGCTGCATGGCGATCCGGATTTCGCGGCCTCCCACGCCGATGAAGGCAGCTTCCTCGATGTGCCGCGCCTGGGCTGGCTGATTCTCGACGAGCAGATTCCGCTGCCCGGCCCACCGCGCCAGGTGGGCGATGCGGAATATGCCAAGGCGATGGTGTTCCTCAAACGCCGGGCGGATGTGGATGAGACCGCGTTTGCCGAGGCGGTGGCGAGCCACACCAATGTGGCGCTGAGCCTGCCGGGGCTGGCGCGCTTCAATTGGGCGCTGCCGAATCCGCGTTTCTATCGGGAGCGCGCGATTGCGCCGCTCTTTGACGCATCGCTGGAGTATTGCTTTGACGATCTGGCCGCGCTGGACGCGGCTTTTACCGATGCGCCGGCGCTGCGCGATGATCTGGCACGGTTCGCCGATCTGGGAGCGGGGGAAAGTTTCCGGGCCATCGAGGAGCGGTGGTTCTGGCCGGATCGGTGATGCGTTGCGGAAGCGGGCGCGGTGCCGCGTCTGCTGGCCCATCCCGCGCGCAATAAAAAAGGCCCCGATCTCTCGGGGCCTTTTTCGTATCCGTCGTCTGGTCGATTAACGCGCGTAATACTCGATAACTTAACGCGAGTAGTATTCGACCACCAGGTTCGGTTCCATCTGCACCGGGTAAGGCACATCGGCGAACTTCGGGGCGCGCAGGAAGCGGCCCTTCATGGCGCGGTGATCGACTTCGATATATTCCGGCACATCGCGCTCGCCGCTCTGGGTGGCATCGAGCACCACGACCATCTGCTTGGACTTCTCGCGCAGTTCGACGATGTCGCCGTCCTTGACGAGGTAGGAGGGGATGTTGACGCGCTTGCCGTTCACCGTGACATGGCCATGGTTGACGATCTGGCGGGCGGCGAACGGGGTGATGGCGAACTTCATGCGGTAGATCACCGCATCGAGACGGCGCTCCAGCAGTTCGATCAGGTTCTCCGAGGTGTCGCCACGGCGGCGCACGGCCTCGTCGTAATACTTGCGGAACTGCTTCTCGCTGATGTTGCCGTAGTAGCCCTTGAGCTTCTGCTTGGCCATCAGCTGCACGCCGAAGTCCGACGGCTTCTTGCGGCGCTGGCCATGCTGGCCGGGGCCGTAATCGCGCTTGTTGAGCGGGGATTTCGCACGGCCCCAGAGATTGACGCCGAGGCGGCGGTTAATCTTGTACTTACTTTCTGCGCGCTTGGTCATGCGCGTATCCTTTCTTAGCCTGCCGCGCGCCCCTCAGATGGGAGCAGCATCGGACTTGTTGCACCGGTAGTCCGCAGGGCCCTGTTCCTGGCTCGCGCCATCTCGCTTGGCGCACGCCCTATCCAGGTCCGGCGGCGGGCGCGGAGCCTTATTGCTCCGTCCGCATTCCCGGCAGTAATTCCCGCCGCACCGCTTGCGCGGTCCGGTGAGGAGGGCGGCGTATAGGGGCAGGGGGGAGGCTTGTCAAACCGGCGCGTGCGAAGAAGGCGGCGTTTGCCATTGTATACGGGGATTGCCATTGCGGCGCTTGTCGTTTGCCGGGCTTGTCGTTTGCCGGGCTTGTCATTTGCCGGGGCTTTCCATAGTCAACTACCATGATCAATCGCAGCGATATCATCTGGCTTGGGGCTTCCAGCGGCGTCACCGGGGCGCTGACGGGCGGCATTCTGCTGTTCGTCGCCATGACCATGATTGTCTCTGGCAATCCGCTCGGTTGGTTGTTCCTGGTGGTCTCCGCACCGCTGGGCGCGCTGATCGGCTGGTTACTGGCGCGCCGGCTGGCGCAACAGGCCGGCTCGGGTAGCTAGATCGGGGCGCGGCTGGCATAGGGGGACCAAAACAATGTCGCTTCCACTCGATGGCAAGGTCGCTATCGTCACCGGCGCTGGCCGCCGGCAGGGTATTGGGGCGGCAATCGCCCGTGAATGTTCCGCCCAGGGTGCGCGCGTGCTG
>CANJOG010000376.1 GCA_947475475.1 Acetobacteraceae bacterium | reverse complement strand
GCAAGCGCGTAGTCGCCATGGCGGAGTTCGAGCACGCCAAGGACAAGGTGATGATGGGGGCCGAGCGCCGCTCGCTGGTGATGAGCGATGCGGAGAAGAAGATGACCGCCTATCACGAAGGTGGCCATGCGCTCTGCGCGATGTATGAGACCGAATGCGATCCAGTGCATAAGGCGACGATCATTCCGCGTGGCCGGGCTTTGGGCCTCGTGATGAGCCTGCCGGAAGGCGATCGTTATTCGAAGAGCAAGTCCAAGCTGCTGGCCGAACTGACCATGGCGATGGGCGGGCGTGCGGCTGAGGAAGTCATCTTCGGCGAGGACAAGGTGTCTAACGGCGCGTCGGGCGATATCAAGATGGCGACCGATCAGGCGCGGCGCATGGTGACCGAATGGGGCATGAGCACCAAGCTCGGCATGATCGCCTATGGTGATAACAGCCAGGAAGTCTTCCTCGGCCATTCGGTGACTCAAAACAAGAATGTCTCTGAGGCGACGGCGCGCGAGATTGATTCCGAGATCAAGGGCATTATCGATAGTGCCTATGCCAAGGCGATGAAGATCCTGAGCGAGAATATCGATCAGTTGCACCGCATCGCGCAGGGTCTGCTGGAATTCGAGACGCTGTCGGGCGACGATATCCGCACGCTGCTGCGCGGCGATCCGATCGTGCGCAAGGCGCCCGATGATGTGGTGCCGGAGCGCCGCTCCTCGGTGCCGAGCGCCGGGCGTCCGGCCGCGCCGCCGCCGACCGGCGGGCTGGGGCCGGCGCCGCAGCCGGGCTGAGCTTTACCGATGCGGCTGCCAAGATGCGTATGATTGAGCCGCTGGGTCTGGTGACAGGCCCGGCGGCTTCCATTTTGATCCGGGACGGCGCGGCGCTGCCGCTTGCAGGTGGCCCGAGCGCGTTTACCGTGGCGCGGCTGATCCCCGAGGGGGGGACCACTGGCATCATGGTGCCGGTGGAGAAGATTCCCGATTTCTGGGCGCCGGAACTGAGCCGGCTGACCAGTGCGCCGCCGGTCTGGGCCGGGATCACGGCAAAGCCCGCGGTGATGGGCATTCTCAATGTGACGCCGGACAGTTTCAGTGATGGCGGCGTGCATGCGCGGCATGAGGATGCGATTGCGTCCGGGCTGCGGATGATCGCGGCGGGGGCCGATCTGCTCGATCTGGGCGGGGAGTCCACGCGGCCGGGGGCCATCGATGTCGATCCTGTCGAGGAGCGGCGGCGGGTGTTGCCGGTGATCGAGGCTTTGTCGCCGCGTATCCCGGTGTCCATCGATACGCGCAATGCGGCGACGATGCGGGCGGCGTTGGCGGCCGGCGCGCGGATCGTCAATGACGTCTCGGCCTTCGCGCATGATCCGGAGGCGGCGTCTGTGGTGGCCGAGGCCGGCTGTCCGGTGGTGCTGATGCATATGCGCGGCACGCCGCTGACGATGAGCAGCCTGGCGCGGTATGAGGATGTGACGGTCGAGCTGGTGCGTGAACTGGCGGGACGGATCGCGGTGGCTGAAGCGGCGGGGATTGATCGCGCGCGGATTGCGCTTGATCCCGGCATCGGTTTTGCGAAGACGCCGGATCAGAGCGTGGAAGTGCAGCGGCGGCTGGCGCTGTTGCTGAACCTGGGCTGTCCGATCCTGTTGGGCGTGTCACGCAAGAAATTCATCCAGAATGTGACCAAGGTTGATCCGCCGAAGGAGCGGTTGCCGGCCTCGATTGCGGCGGCGCTGGCCGGGCTTGGGCGCGGGGCGGCGATTTTGCGCGTGCATGATGTGGCCGAGACGGTGCAGGCCATGCGGATGTGGCGGGCTTTGCGGGATTAGGCGTTTGTCATTGCGGTGCGCGTAGATTGAGACGCAGGGCGGCCTAATATGGATAGCACCTCGCTGGAAGGCGGGGTTTGGGCTAAAGCTTGTGGAAAGACCGGGTATGGCCCGGGCGGATCGGGAATTGGGCAGGCGCATATGGCGAGCGAACTGGCACGCAAGCTTTTTGGCACGGATGGTATTCGCGGGCGGGCCAATGCCGATCCGATGACGGCGGAAATCGCGCTGAAGCTCGGCCAGGCGGCCGGGACGCTGTTCACGCGCGGAACGCATCGTCATCGCGTGGTGATCGGCAAGGATACGCGGCTGTCGGGCTATATGCTGGAGCCGGCGCTGGTGGCCGGGTTCATTGGCGCGGGCATGGATGTGACGCTGATCGGCCCGCTGCCGACGCCGGCGATTGCCATGTTGACGCGCTCGCTGCGCGCCGATCTCGGCGTGGTGCTCTCGGCCTCGCATAATTCCTATGAGGATAACGGCATCAAGCTGTTCGGGCCGGACGGGTTCAAGCTGTCCGATCAGACCGAGATGGAGATCGAGGCGCTGATGGAGGCCGATCTGTCGGACCGGCTGGCGGATTCGGCCAATCTTGGCTGCGCCTCGCGGCTGGAGGATGCTGGCCGGCGCTATATCGAATGGGCGAAGAATACCTTCCCACGCGGGCTGCGGCTTGATGGGCTGAAGATTGTGCTCGATTGCGCCAATGGCGCGGCCTATCGCGTGGCGCCGAGCGTGTTGTGGGAATTGGGGGCGACGGTAATCCCGATTGGCGTCGAGCCGGACGGGTTCAATATCAACAAGGGTTGCGGCTCGACCGTGCCCCGCCATCTCTGCGCCAAGGTGCTGGAGCATGGGGCGCATCTGGGCATAGCACTTGATGGCGATGCTGACCGGGTGCTGATTTCCGACGAGCATGGGCAGTTGATCGATGGTGACCAGATCCTGGCGCTGATCGGGCGGTCCTGGGCGAAGTCCGGGCGGCTGTCGGGGGGCGGGATTGTCGCCACCGTGATGTCCAATCTCGGGCTGGAGCGGTTCATGACCGGCCTGGGGCTGGAACTGCACCGCACCAAGGTGGGCGACCGCTATGTGATGGAGCGGATGCGCGCCGGCGGGCTGAATATTGGCGGTGAGCAGTCCGGCCATATAATCCTGTCGGATTACGCCACGACTGGGGACGGGCTGGTGGCGGCGTTGCAGGTGCTGGCGGTGCTGGTGGACGAGGGGCGGCCGGCGAGCGAGGTGTGCCGCGTGTTCCAGGCGCTGCCGCAATTGCTGCGCTCCGTGCGCTTCACCGGGCCGTCGCCGCTGCGCGAGGCTGTGGTGAAGGAGGCGATTGCCGCGGCGGAGGCGTCCTTGGCTGGGCGTGGGCGGGTGCTGATCCGGGAATCGGGCACTGAGCCGGTGGTGCGCGTGATGGCCGAGGCTGAGGACCAGATGCAGGTGCAGAAGGTAGTTGGCGGGCTGTGCGACATCATTGCCGAGACGACGCGCAAT
>CANJOG010000375.1 GCA_947475475.1 Acetobacteraceae bacterium | reverse complement strand
GGTCATGTGCGACATTGCGTTGAACAGATGCGTCGCGCCGCGCAGGCCGGCCGCGAGGGCAGAATCGGCCTGTTCCGAAGTTGCGTCGGTATGGCCAGCAAAAACGGAAATTCCGGCAGCGACCAGCCGGGCGATGGCGCTGGGTGGCACATATTCCGGCGCCAGGGTGAGCATGAGCGGAAAACCGTGATCCGCCACCAGCAACGCCAGATCGGACTCGCTGATGCCGCGGATCGAGTCGGCTGGATGAATTCCGCGGCGTGGCAGTGCCAGGAACGGTCCTTCCAGATGCAGGCCGATAATGCCCGGCATCGCGTTCGCGACCGCATCGCGTGTGGCGCAGAGGGCCGCGCGGATTTGCGCCTCCCTGCCGGAGATCAGCGTTGGCATCAACGAGGTTGTGCCAAAGCCACGATGCGCCGACGCAACGCGCGCCAAGGTGGCACCATCCTGTGCGTCGTTCAGCAGAACTCCGCCACCGCCATTGACCTGGAGGTCGACGAAGCCAGGGGCGAGGATGCTGGTCTCTGCGACAGTCGAGACCGGCATGCCGTCGGGGGTGCTGCCGGTGCCGATGCCGGCGATACGGCCAGCCTCAATGACGACCACACGATCGCGCAACATCGCGGTTCCATCGAACAATACCGCGGAGCGGATGGCGTGGCGACGTGGGGCGGGCATGGGAGTCAGCGGAGCGCCTCGGCAATGGTGCGCGCATTATGGCGCATCATGTCGATATAGGTCGATGCCGGACCACTGGGGCCGGACAGTGCGTCGGCATAGAGCGTACCGCCGATCCGCGCTCCAGTCTCGCTGGCGATCTGGCGCAACAATGTGGGCGCGCTCATATTCTCGAAGAACAGGGCCCGGATAGACCCAGTGCGGATTTGTGAGATGAGCCGGGCCATCTCGCGCGGGCTGGGCTCGGCGGTGAGCGAGGTGCCCTGCACGCCGATGAAATCGACGTCATAGGCATCGGCGAAATAGCCGAAAGCATCGTGTGTGGTGAGAATTCGACGGCGCGCGCGAGGGATGGCGGCCATCATGGCGCGAATATCGACATCCAGAGCGTCGAGGCGCTGCTGATAGGCGGCGGCGCGCTGGCGGAATTCGCCTTCCCGCGATGGTTCGGCGCGCGCCAGGCCGGCGGTCATATTGGCGATATAGGCGCGGGCATTACCGACATCCTGCCAGGCATGCGGGTCCACAGCGCCATGGGCATGGCTTGGCCCAGTGTCGGAGCCCTTGTGCTGGCCAGAAGGAAGGGCCGCCAGGCCGCGCGTGGCCACCACCGCGACACCAGAAAATCCCGCTGATTGGGCGAGCGATTCCGCCCAACTTTCCAAGCCAAGCCCGTTGATGACCATTAGCCGGGCCTGGCGCAGCCGCAGCAGGTCCGACGGGCGGGGGGTGAAGCCGTGCAGGTCCTGATCCGGCCCAACCAGGGCGGTGATCTCGGCGGCATCGCCGGCGATCTGGCGGAGCATGTCGGCAAGGATGGAAAAACTGGCGAGGGCCGGAAATCCCGCTGCCTGGGCGGGGCGAAAGGCGGGCAGGGACAGTGCCGTCGCGAGCGCCGTGCGGCGGGTGAGGGAACGGATCGGGCGTGGGGTATCGTGATGGGCCAAGTCAGAACTCCATGCCGATCTTCAGCCGCGCCAGCATGCGGGTGAAATTGGTGTGGTCCAGGCCGGCGGTGCTGCCACGCGCGCGCCCCCAAAGCTGTGTGGAGACCGTACCCGAGAGCCAGAAGCCACCGGTGCCGCGCCAGAACAGGGTTGGTCCGGCGAAGATCGCCTGGCCGGCCAGACTTTGCAGAAACAGGCCCTCATGGGCGCGCAGATAACGCAGATCGGCGCCGAGGAAGAGGCCCGGAGTGATATTGGCAGAAAACGCCGCGGAAACGCCACCGGTGGAGCCGCGTTCCCAGGTGGTGCTGCCGCGCTCGCGGAACATCTCGATGTCGTAGATCAGATTGACCGCGCCGTAGAGTTGGCCGGGCAGGAGCGTGGCATCGATGATCAGCCGGTTCTCGGCACCATAGCCGATGCCGCGTTTGCCGCTGGTCTCGTCGGCGAAGCGGATGGATGGTTCGCTGTGCAGCGTGATCCCCACACCGTCGGTTGCGCGGTCGCGTAGGCGCCAGCGGAACTCGCCACCAATTCCATCGGCACGCAGCCGGCTTTCATCTTCCAGCCCGGCGACGCCCTTGATGGCGCGCAGGCCGGCCTGGGCGGAAAGCGAGACGGCAAAAGTGTCGGTGAGGGCGCGGGAGAATTCGAGCTTGCTTCCGAGGGCGAGGTATTGGCCGGGTCCGCGTCCAACGCCGACAAGCGTCTCAACAGCAATCCCGCGCGCGCCGGCGTGGTCGGTATCGGAACCCAGGGTGAGGCCGTAGAGATTCTCGGTCTCCAGGCTGGCGGCTGCGTGCTGGCGGGCAAGTTCCACATTACGGAATGGCCGAATGGTGACGTTGCCCTGATCGAACTGGTCAGCGCCGGCGGGTGCAACTGGCGCGAGCAAGGTCGTAGTGGCGAAGGCCAGACTGAGTCCGAGTTGCCTGCCCTGCCGGCGTTGCTGGGTCGATTGGGGTTTGCGGATGCTGTGGCGCATGGGGAATTCATGATATGTTATAACATAACATTTCTGGCTTCTGGGCGCCTGTCAAGCGCCGGAAATCCGCCGACTTACAGGTCAGCAAGATTGACTAATTTTAGTCATGGGGAGAAGGTGCGAGCCCTCTGGAGGGCCATATCGCTCGGCCTTCCGGCAAAGCAACGGGAGCGTCCCAATGGTCCTCGATAAGCTCGCAATCGCAACCGAATTGCGTGATCTGAATGATCGTTACGCCGCCTGTCTGGATGGCATGGAGCTCGAAGATTGGGCGGCGATGTTCGTCGAGGACGGCTTTTACCAGATCATCGCGCGCGAGAATTACGACCGTGGCCTGACCCATGCGACGGTGTGGTGCAAAGGGGCCGCGATGCTGCGCGATCGCGTGCTTGCCATCCGTGAGGCGCTGGTCTTCGAAGATCGCTCGCTTCGCCATATGGTGAGCGCCGTGCGGGTGAATGGCGTGGAGGGCGATGTCATCAGCGCTCAGGCGAATTTCTACCTTGTGGAATCCATGATCGATGCCAAGCCGGAGATGGTGCTGCTTGGCCGCTATGTCGATCGCGTGGTCCGGACATCCGAGGGGCTGAAATTCCTCGAACGCACCTGCGTGTTTGACAATCATTGGCTGCCCCGCGCACTCATCATCCCGGTCTGATCTCGCGCACCGGGGAGGAAGCAAGAGAATGAACGATCTGCCAAACCAGTCGGGAACCGGCGCTGGCGCCG
>CANJOG010000374.1 GCA_947475475.1 Acetobacteraceae bacterium | reverse complement strand
CCGCATCAGGTCCGACACCCGGCCAGCAAACTGCCTCGGGCCCAGGGCCACGCCAGCAGGCCGCCGCGCGGCCGGCACGATTTGTCGCCACCGGCGCCTATTCGGCCTTTCTGAGCGGCCGCTTCGCGATCAACCAGTCCGATCTCGGCAAGGCATCCGACGATTTCCTCCGCGCCCTGGCCTTCGACCCCACCAACCGGGAACTGATGCAGCAGGCCTTCATCACCTCGGTGATGAAGGGGCGTCCGGAAGCCCTCCAACTGGCTGAGAAGCTCTCCGATACGCCCATCGCCAAGGTGGTGCTCGCCAATCAGGATATCCGCGCCCGCCGGTTCTCCGCCGCAGAAGCCCGCTTCGCCTCGCTGCCGAAACAGGGAATGACGGAAATCCTCGGCCCGATGCTGGTTGCCTGGGCCCAGGCCGGGCGTGGCGATGGCGATGCGGCGAATGTGACGCTGCTGCCCTATCTTGAAAATCCGCGCCTGAAAGTGGGATTCGCCTTCACCGCCGCGCTGATCGCCGACCAGCTTGGCCGGACGCAGGAAGCCACGCGGCATTACCAGGCGCTCCAGGCCAATCTGCAAGGCCCCAATCTGCGCATGGCCCAGGTGCTGGCGAACTGGCATGCCCGCCAGGGCAGGCTGGCGGAAGGCCAGAAGCTGATCAGCGGCCTGGCCGTTGACGGCAATGAATTCGGCCTGGTGCTGCCGGCCCTGCTCACCGCGGTGAATACCCGCCCGGTCCGCAGTGCGAGCGACGGTATTGCCGAGACCTATCTCGCCATGGCCGCCGCGCTGCAACAGGAAGGGGCGGCCGATTATTCGGCGCTGCTGCTGCGCCTGGCGCTCGATCTGCGGCCCGATCTGACGGCGGCGCGGCTGAGGATGTCGGACTTGCAAGCGGCGGGGAAACACCCGGCCTCGGCGCTGGCGACACTGAATGCGGTGGCGGCCGGCGATCCGCTCTTTGCCATGGTGCGACTGCGCGAGGCACAATATGAGCAGCAACTCGGCCGCTCCAGCGCGGCGCTGACCGCTCTGCGCCAGCTGGCGACGGATTTTCCCTCCCGGCCGGAGCCGCATACAGAAATCGGCGATATTCTGCGCACCCAGTCGCGCTTTGCGGAGGCCGCCGAGGCCTATCAGCAGGCGATCAGCCGGCTTGGCCGCACCGGGCGGGCGGATTGGCGGCTGTATTTCCGGCGCGGCATCGCGCTGGAGCGCGCGCGCAACTGGCCGGCCGCCGAGGCCTCCCTGGAAAAGGCGCTGCAACTGGCGCCGGACCAGCCCTCGGTGCTGAATTATCTCGGCTATACCTGGGCCGATATGGGCCGCAACCTGGACCGCGCGCGCGACATGATCGAACGCGCCGCCGCCCAGCGGCCGAATGATGGCGCCATTGTCGATAGTCTCGGCTGGATCCGCATGCGTGTTGGCGATCTCGACGGCGCGGTGCAGGCGCTGGAGCGCGCCGTGCAGCTCTCGCCCGAGGACTCCACCATCAACGCCCATCTCGGCGATGCCTATGCCGCCGCAGGCCGCGCACGCGAGGCGGAATTCCAGTGGCGCCGCGCGCTCAATCTGCGCCCCGAGCCGGAAGAGGTCGCCAAGCTGGAAGCCAAGCTGGCCGTCAGTGCCCAGAGCCAGGCCGCATCTGGCCAGGCCACTCCTGCCCAGGTTCAGAGCCAGAACCCCACGCCTGGCAGCCCGAGCACCGAGGCGGGCGCTGGATCCCGCGTCCAGTAGGCAACCGCCATTTCCATCCCGCCGACCAGAGACCTCGGGGCCTTCATGGCTGAGCATCAGGCCGAGCCGGCGCACGCCAAGATCAACCTGTATCTGCATGTGACCAGCAGGCGCGGGGATGGCTACCATCTGCTCGACAGTCTCGTGGTTTTCGCCGGCGTGGCCGACCTTGTCAGTGCCGCTCCCGCTGATGACCTGTCCCTGTCGATCACTGGCCCGATGGGATTTGGCCTCGCGGCCGGGCCGGATAATCTGGCCTGGCGCGCCGCCGGGATGCTGGCCCAGGAAGCCGGGATACCGGCCCGCGCCCGGCTGAGGCTGGAAAAGCACCTGCCGCTGGCCTCGGGCATTGGCGGTGGCTCGGCCGATGCGGCGGCCACGCTGCGCGCGCTGGCGCGGCTCTGGGCACTCAGCATCGGGACGGACGATCTGGCCCGGCTGGCGCTGCGCCTCGGCGCGGATGTTCCGGTCTGCTTGCGCGGCCAGCCAGCGCGGATGCAGGGAATCGGCGAGATATTGCGCCCTGCCCCAAAGCTGGCGCCTGCCTGGATGGTGCTCGTCAATCCGGGGACCGAGGTTTCCACACCGGACGTCTTCAAGGCGCGCGCGGCCTCCGGAGCCAGTTTCAGCCCGGCGCCGGACCTGCCGGCGGGATGGGACGATGCGGACGCGATGGCGCATGCACTGCGGGGGCTCTCCAACGATCTCGAAATGCCGGCAATCGCGCTCTGCCCGGCAATTGACGTCGTGCTGGCGGCAATCGCCGGCACTCCAGCCTGCCTGCTGGCGCGGATGAGCGGCTCGGGGGCAACCTGTTTCGGCCTTTATGCCAGCGCCGGTCAGGCCGAAGCCGCCGCAACCACGCTGCGCCGGCCCGGATGGTGGGTCTGGCACGGGCCGATGCTAGGATAAACTGTGCGGTCTGCGCCCGTTGCCAAGTCTACGAAAAGTGCGGTCTGCGCCCGTTGCCAAGTCTAAGAAAAGTGCGGTCTGCGCCCGACAGGGATCGAACCTGTGACCAAGCCGTTATGAGCGGCCCGCTCTACCGCTGAGCTACAGGCGCATGCGCTTCCCAGCGGATAAAGCAAAGTGCCGCCCCTGAAAACTGGCCGGAGCGGAAATCCCGGCAAGAGACTCCCCAAGGCGGCTCCCCAGGCAACGCCCGCGCGGCACGCACGGCAATCCGCCAGAATTTGCGTGTCTTTTTAGTAACATTGGTGTGGCGTCACAGCCCAGGTGCGGTTGCCTGCCTGGACTCCATCTGGCATGGTGCGCCGCTTTTCCAAACGGATCGGCGATTCGTTGAGAAACAACCGTGCACATCCTGGAGCCTAAGGCTTTCGGGGCGGAGCGCACGGGGGGAAATAGAAGGGACGTCGTTACAATGACAATTGCGTTTATCGTGGTCTTCGCCGGCGGGTTGCTGGCGCTGATCTATGGGCTGGTGACAGCCCGACAGGTCTTGGCGGCCGATGCCGGCAATGCGCGTATGCAAGAAATTGCTGCCGCGGTGCAGGAAGGTGCCAAGGCCTATCTCAACCGGCAATATCTGACGATCGGCATCGTCGGCCTTGTCATTCTCGTAATCCTTGCCCTG
>CANJOG010000373.1 GCA_947475475.1 Acetobacteraceae bacterium | reverse complement strand
TTCCTCGATCAGCTCGATCTTGTAGGTGACGTCGCCAACCTTGAAGCCGCCGGCATCGTTGATTTCCTTCACCGCCATGCGGGTGGCGGCGGCCACCGGCAGGCCGACGGCAACGAACTGGCCGCTCAGCGTCTCTTTCATGCCGAACTTGACGGTGCGCGTCTGTGCCTGCGCGCTGGCGGCGCCGAGAGCCAGGCCGATCGCGAGGGAGGTGCCGGCGAGCTGGATGGTGCGTTTCTTCATTGTGCGTTTCCTTAGTGTGTCGTGCCAGTGTGTCGTGGTGGGACGTGCCGCAACCCTCAGCGTCGCGGCATTATTGGTGAGTCAGTCAGCGTAGCCTGGGTCTTTGCGGTCCAGCATGCGGCGGAGGGCTGACCATTCGCGCCTCCCATCCATCACGCCATCCGCGGTGCCGCCCTTGGGGCCGAGCATCATGGCGGTCTCTTCGGCGACACGTTCATTGACCAGCACGAGTTCCGTGCCGGACTGCATGGCGTGCATCTGCACCAGGCAGGACATTTCGAGATTGTAGAGCAGATTGAAAGCCTCGGCCATCGAGCGGCCGACGACGATGGTGCCGTGATTGTGCATCAGCATGACATCGTTCTGGCCGAGATCGGCAATGATCTGAGCCTGGATGTGATCGTCAAAGCCGGCGGCGTCATACTTCGTGTAGCTGACGCGGTTGAAGAAACGCAGCGCCGGCTGGGTCAGCGGCAGAAGGCCGCATTTCATCGTCGAGACCGTCACCGTCGCCAGCGAATGTGTGTGCAGCACACAGGCGGCATCGGGGCGCGCCTTGTGCAGTGCCGTGTGCAGCCGGTAGCCGGAGCGGTTGATGTCGTATTCGGTTTCCGGCCGCAGGATAACGTTGCCGTCATAGTCGATCTTGTAGAGGTTCGAGGCGGTGATTTCATCGAACATCAGCCCGTACGGGTTGATGAGGATCTGGTCCTCCGTGCCTGGCACGCGCGAGGTCACGTGGGTGTAGATCATGTCCGTCATCCGGTAGTGGACGAACAGACGGTAGCATGCGGCGAGGTCGAGGCGGGTTTGCCATTCCTCGGGCGACACGCGATCGCGCAGTCCGCCGATGACAGGCTTGTTCATGTGGTTCCCTCCGTTTTCCGGAGGTTGGCACATTCCGGCGTGCCAATCACGCCGAATAAAAAGGGGGCAAATTAAAAAGGGAGTCGTGCGGCTTCCGCTTTCTGATACCGGAAGCGCGGCGCTGCCTACTCGGCGGCCGAGGCGCGCAGGGCGAGCTTGCGTTCCATGTCCTTTGTGGCCTCGGCTTCGAGGCGTTCGCCATGGCGGTTGAAGTGGTGGATGCTCCAGGCGCCGAGGATGATGGCAACGACCAGCAGCACAATGCCGAGCGGGCCCATCAGATGCGCGACCTTGGCGCCGAACCAGTAGGCGCCGCCGCCGAACAAAGTCGCCCAGATCACACCGCCGGCGACGTTATAGGCAAAGAAGCGGGTCCACTCCATCTTGTTGGCCCCGGCCAGCACGGCGGCCAGCACGCGCAGCAGGGCGACGAAGCGGCCGAAGAAGACAACCTTGCCGCCATGTTTTTCGAACAGATACTGGCCGGTGCGCAACTTGCGCTCATTCAGGCCGATCCTGCAGCCATATTTGGCCAGCAGCGGCAGGCCGAACCGGCGGCCGACCCAATAGCCGATATTGTCCCCGACAATGGCGCCAGCGGCGGCGCAGAAAATGATCAGGGAAATTTCCAGCTTGCCGGTGGAGCCGGCATAGAGGGCAGCACCGATCAGCGTCGTCTCCCCAGGGAAGGGGATACCCGCACTCTCGATCATGATCGCAAGAAACACGGCCAAGTAGCCGTAAGTCATCACGACATGATGCAGCCCATCGAACAGCATCATTGTTTCGCCAAGCACAGCTTTGTCCCCGACACGATTGGTCTCCCCAGTCATATGGTATGGGAATGGCTGGATTGCGCAAGGAATTAACGCGGTGGCTGGATGAATTCGCTTCCATGATTCGTCAGTATCATCCCTGCGCGATGTTGGTTTCTGTCGCAGCGCACGATCTTCTCTCCCTCTATTATGTCATTCGTCCAAGTCACGCGTCCAAGTCACGCGCGGGGAAGTCGGCCGCAAGCTTGCGGCGCCCCTGGCTTGCAGTCCGCGCCGGGCGATTTGCTTGACCTGTGGCGGTGCTTGGGGGCATAAGCCGCCGATCCGGGACATTTCTGTCGCCCGGTCCCCGCCTTATGCGGGGGCTCCGCCGCTCCGCGAGGGTTCGCGCAGCGGCGCGTAACCTTTTGCGGGGTCCGCTCGGGCATTCAATGTCGGGGGTGGGCTTCAGGAGATGAGGCCATCATGTTCGACAGCCTGTCGGACAAACTGACCGGAGTTCTGGACCGCCTGCGCGGACGTGGCGCGCTGTCCGAAGCCGATGTCACAGAAGCGCTGCGCGAAGTGCGCCTGGCGTTGCTGGATGCTGACGTCGCACTCGAAGTGGTCAAGGACTTCATCGCCCGGGTGCGCGAACGCGCGCTCGGCGTGGAGGTGATGAAATCCGTCACCCCTGGCCAACAGGTCGTCAAGATCGTCCATGACGCGCTGGTCGAGGCGCTCGGCGGCGAAGGCGGCAACGAACTGAATCTGGCCGCGGCCTCGCCGGTGCCGATCCTGATGGTCGGCCTGCAGGGCTCTGGCAAAACCACGACCACCGGTAAACTGGCGCTGCGTTTCGTCAAGCAGCGCAAGAAGGTGCTGCTGGCCAGCCTCGATACTCAGCGCCCGGCCGCGCAACTCCAGCTCGCCCAGCTTGCCACCCAGGCGGGCGTGCCGAGCCTGGAGATCATCCCGGGCCAGACCCCGGTGCAGATTGCCCGCCGTGCGATGGATACTGCGCGCCGCGAAGTGTTCGACATCGTCATCCTCGATACCGCCGGCCGCCTCGCCATCAACGAGGAGCTGATGGACGAGGTGAAGGCGATCCGGGCGGAGACCAATCCGGCCGAGACGCTGCTCGTTGTCGATGCCATGACCGGCCAGGATGCGGTGCATACCGCACGCGCCTTTAACGAAGCGCTGGGCATTACCGGCATCGTGCTGACCCGTATGGATGGCGATGCGCGCGGTGGCGCGGCGCTCTCGATGCGTCAGGTCACCGGCGCGCCGATCAAGCTCGCCGGTGTTGGTGAAAAGCTCGATGCGCTGGAAGGCTTCGATCCCTCGCGCGTGGCTGGCCGCATTCTTGGCATGGGTGACGTTGTTGGCCTGGTCGAGCGTGTTACCGAAAACGTCGATATGGCGGAGGCTGAGAAGCTTGCCGCCAAGATGGCGAAGGGCAAGTTCGATCTCGAC
>CANJOG010000372.1 GCA_947475475.1 Acetobacteraceae bacterium | reverse complement strand
TTGGCGATGGCGATGATCGGCTTGCCGAAATCGCTATCGGTCATGCCGGTGGCCCGCCAGAGCGAGCGGGCGCCCGCCATGTTGCGGCCGTGGGTCGTGGTGCGGGAGCGATAGGCGGGCATGGGATTTTTCCTCGCGCGATCTCGGACTGGGCGGCTGTTCTAGTGGGGTTCGGGGCGGTTTGGAACTGCTACCCGGACATGGGGTGCCAGATGAGCCCGCACCACCTACATTTCGCCAAGAATGGCGACGCCGCACTCCTGGGCGGCCCTGCGCAGGGCCTTGTCCAGCGTGGCAATGGCAAACGCCTGGCGTTGGGCCAGTTCGAGGTAGCTGGCGTCATAGACGGAGAGGCGATGCTGGCGGGCCAAAGCGAGGATGCTGGCCTCGCCCGGTTCACGGTCCGTGCGGATGCCCAAGCGGGACAGGCCGTGCAGGAAGGTAGCAGTATCGGCCTCGCTCAGCCGGCCCCGGCGTTCGGCGACGATCAGCGTGTTGCGGACTTCGAACCACCAGAGGCTTGGAACCCAGGCTTCGTCCCGGCGGAGCTTCTCAAGCGCGTGCTCGGCGGTGGGATGCTCCTCCTCGCCAAAGGCCCAGTTCAGCGTGACAGAGGCATCGAGGACGAAGGGCATCTCAGTATTTGTGGCCTTCGTGGCGGAAGGCGGCCAGTTCGTCCTGGGTGAGCTTTGCCGCGCGGCGGCGCAGCGCCTTGATGCCGTCGATCGCCCGGTCGATCTCTTCCTGGCGCCGGTCGCCTTCGGGGACGATGCGGGCAATCGGGCGGCCATGCCGGGTGATGCGCACGGTTTCACCGCGCTCCACCGTGTCGAGGATTTGCAGCAGATGGGTCTTGGCTTCGGAGGCCTGGATGTCCCGCATGGGGTGTGTCCCGATCAATTGGTCAAAATGACTGGTCGAAATATGGAGCGTGTTCGAGGCTTGTCAAGCAAGAGGGGGGGAATGGCCCGCTCAGCCCGCCTCGGCCAATTCCGCCAATTGGGCGGCGACAGTGCTCCAGCCCTGCTGGAAGCCCATTTCGTCATGCTGGCGCATGGTTTCCTCGTCCCAATGCCGGGCGCAGGCATGGTAGCGCGTGCCGGAGCCTTCCGGGGTGATGGTGAAGATGCCGACCATGAAGGGCTTTTGCGGCACCCAACCCGCGGTGAACGCGTTGGTGAAGACGAATTTCCGCTCGGGGATGACTTCGAGAACAACGCCGTCGATCGGGCTCACTTCCCCGTCCGGGCCACGCATTTCCATGGCGCAGCGGCCGCCGGCGCGCCAGTCCAGTTCGATGATATGCGTGGTCCAGGGCCGGGGGCACCACCATTCAGTGAAGCGCTCCGTCATGATCTGCCACACGCGGGCGGGCGGGGCGGCGATCAGGCGTTCGACGGCGAGTTCGTGCAGTGGTTCGGCCATGGCTTTCGTCCTTGGGCGCGCTTGGTTAGTCGAAATGTGGCACTTATGCCGCGCCAAGTTCTCCCATCAGCCGGATATGGGAGCGAATGGCGTGGCGGAAACAGGTGAGTTCGAATTTCTCGTCCGGCGAATGGGCCTGGTCGTCATCGAGGCCGAAGCCGAGCAGCAGGGAGTCTATGCCCAGCAGGCGGCGGAAGCTGCCAACCACGGGGATGGAGCCGCCGCAGCCCATCAGGATGGACTTGCTTCCATATTCGGCCTCCAGCACGGCGCGGGCGGCGCGGACGTAAGCTGAATCGGTCGGCACCTCGATGCCGGGGGAGGCGCCGAAAAGCTGGAAATCGGCGCGCACATCGGCCGGCAGGCGGGCGCGGACGAAGCGCTCGAAGGCGGCGACGACGGCTTCGGGGTCCTGGTCGCCGACCAGGCGGAAGGAGATCTTGGCGTGGGCCGAGGTCGGGATCACGGTCTTCGCACCCGCGCCCATATAGCCGCCCCAGATACCGTTGAGTTCGGCGGTCGGGCGTGCCCAGAGGCGCACCAGGGCCGGCAGGTTGCGCTCGCCGGCGGTGACCGAGAGGCCGATATCGCCGAGGAAGGCGGCTTCGTCGAAGTGCAGACCTTCCCATTCGGCAAGCTGGGCGGGCGAGACCTCGGGCACGCCCTCATAGAAACCGGGGATGGTCACATGGCCGTCGGCGTCGTGGATCTGGCCGAGGATGGAGGCGAGCAGGGTCAGCGGATTGCGCGCCACGCCGCCATACATGCCGGAATGCAGGTCGCGGCGGGAGGCGTGCAGCGCGAGTTCCACATAGGCCATGCCGCGCAGGCGGGTGGTGATGGACGGCGTGTCGATATTCCACATCGGCGTGTCGCTGATGACCGCGATATCGGCGCGGGAAAGTGCGTCGCGGTTTTCTTCCAGGAAGGGGTCGAGGTTGAGGCTGCCAACCTCCTCCTCGCCCTCGATCAGGCAGGTCACTTGCACGGGTAGGCCGCCGCCATGCTCGGTCCAGGCGCGGAAGGCCTCGATCCAGGAGACGACCTGGCCCTTATCGTCGGTCGCACCACGGGCGACGATGTGGGGGCCGTTGGGGCCGTCGGTGCGGGTCGGTTCGAAAGGCGGGTTGGTCCAGAGATCGACCGGATCGGCCGGCTGGACATCGTAATGGCCATAGAAGAGCAGATGCGGGGCGTTGGGACCGGGGCCGGGATGGTGGGCGAGGACGCAGGGGTGGCCGCGGGTTTGCTTAAGATCGGCGGTGAAGCCGAGGCCGCGGAGCTGGTCGCGTGCCCATTCGCCGGCGCGGACGCAATCGGCGGCGTGGGCGGGCTGGGCGGAGATCGACGGGATGCGCAGGAAGTCACAGAGCCGCGCCTCGGCATCGCCCATGGCGGCATCGGCGTGAGAGAGCAGGGCGTCGAGTTTTCCGGTCAGCAGGAGGTCGTTCATCGGCGTGGTTCCTGATCGGCGGGCTGCCCGTCTGCTGGTTGTTGGCCGTAATCGGTGTAGCGGATGCGGGCGTCTTCCATCTGCGCCTGGGTCAGCAATCGCGGGCGGCCGGCGGTGCGGGCGAGCATATATTGGCGGCAGAGCGATTCCAGACGCACGGCGGTGAGCAGGGCGGAGTGCATGTCCGGTCCGAAGCAGATCGCACCGTGGTTTTCCAGCAGGCAGGCGGTGCGGCCAGCGAGGGCGTCCACGGCGGCGGCAGCCAGCGTGGCAGTGCCGAAAGTCGCGTAGGGGGCACAGCGCACATCGGTGCCGCCGAATTCGGCCAGCATGTAATGGAAGGGCGGCAGGCGCTCGCCGAGGCAGGACAGCGCGGTGGCGGCATCGGAATGTGTGTGCACCACGGTGCCGGCTTGCGGGAAGGTGCGGTAGATCTCGGCGTGCATCTGCCATTCGGTGGAGGGGT
>CANJOG010000371.1 GCA_947475475.1 Acetobacteraceae bacterium | reverse complement strand
GGACCATCGCCATCACCCAGTCCGCGGTGAGCCTGGAGCAATTGCTCGGCAAGTTCATCTTCAGCGTCTCCGACATGGCGAGCTCGCTGAAACAGCCGGCCGCACCTGCCACCACCCCCGCGCCAGGGAAATAGGCCGCCATGGCCGGGAAGCTGCCGGTCGAGACCCCCGCGCTCTGGCCGCAGCCAGATGGCGCGCCTGTCTCCTGCATCGACAAGCTGAAAATGCTGCGTGAGAACCACGAGGAACTCGCTCAGACCATGCAGGACGCTTTCGAGGATGCCGTGCTGATGGGCGTGGATGCCAGTTTCATGCGCGAGCTTCTCACCCGCATGGTGGACGGACTGGCCACCCCAACCCGCACAAAGGGACCGGATTGACCACCATGCAGGCTGCAAGCCGCCACCGTTCCCGCCTTAGTATCGGCGCGGGCCTGATCCTGCTGATCACCTCCCCCCTGGCCGCCCAGACGCTGCTCGGCCAACCGGGGACCGTCCAACCGGGGGGCAGCCAACCGGGGCAGCCCCCCGGCTACGTCGCCCCTGGCGCGCCGCCCCCCGGCTTCACCCGGCCGGGAGCCACACCGCCCGGATTCACCCAGCCGGCCGCCCCGCCGGTCCCCTTTACCTTGCCGCCATCCGTGACCGGCATCCCTGCCGCCCCGCCTCAGGCACCGCCTCAGGCTCAGCTCCCGGCCCAGGCTCCCGCCAGCCCAGCCCGTGCGGCTCAGCCCGCCGCCAGTACGGACCCGAACCAGCCCGCGCTCACCAGCCCGCGCCCGCCCGCCACCTGGCAGCCCCGCCAGGTCGCCGAACTGGTGGCGCTCGACAAGGTCAGCGCCCGCCCGCAACCCATCCAGCTGCGCGTCGGCCAGACCGCGACCTTCAATTCGCTCAGCATCACCCTGAAATCCTGCGCCGGCCGCCCGCCTGACCAAGCCCCGGATTCCGCTGGTTTCCTGGAGATCAAGGACTCCCATCCCGGCGCCCAGGGCTTCACCGGCTGGATGATCGCCTCCGCCCCGGCGCTGAATTCTCTCCAGCACCCGGTCTATGACATCACCCTGAAATCCTGCCATAACTGAGCACCCCGACCGTGCCGATCGCCCCAGGCGGCCTCCCCGATTTCAGCCGTGCCGCCCTGCTGCTCGATCTCGACGGCACGCTGATCGATATCGCGCCGACGCCGGATTCAGTTGTCGTCCCGCCGGCCCTGCCGCTGACTCTAACCCGCCTGCGTGACCTGCTCGGCGGCGCGCTGGCGGTGATCAGCGGGCGGGTGATTGGGCAGATCGACCATCTGCTCCCCGGCATTCCTACCGCCGTCTCCGGCGAGCACGGTGGCGCCATCCGCCATCACAAGGGCGGCCAGATCGAGCGCCCGGATCTGCCTTCCGTGCCCGATGCCTGGCGCGACGCCGGCCAGGCCCTCATCGCCCGCTACCCCGGCGCCTTGTTCGAGCCCAAGACGCGCGGCTTCGTCCTGCATTTCCGCGGCGCCCCCGAGGCCGGCCCGATCCTGCGCGCCGCCCTGGAGGAGATGCTCGCACCCGCCAGCGACCGCTTCCAGCTTATGGAAGCCCGCATGGCCTGGGAAATCCGCCCGCGTGGCGCCGACAAGGGCTCGGCGGTGCGCGCGGTCATGCGCGAAGCCCCCTTCGCCGGCCGACTGCCAGTCATGATCGGCGATGACGTCACTGACCATGAAGCCATCGATGCCGCAAGTGCCCTCGGCGGCGGCGGCATGCTGGTGCCGGACGTATTTGGCGACGCCCCCGGCGTGCGCGCCTGGCTTGCCGAGGTGGCGGAAAAAGGCGGCTGGTGATTAACCCCGCCCGGTCTGCCCCGGCGCCCAGCGATAGACTTTCGCCAGCGTGCCCCCCATCAGCGCCTCCCGGTCGCCCTCGGAAAGGCGCTCATTCAGTCGGAACGCATCCACCCCCTCGCGATAGCTGAGAAATTCCACGGCACGGGTCCAGTCGGTGCCCCACATGCAGCGCTCCATGCCGAACGCATCGAAATACCGCGCCAGGTGTTCCCAGATATCCGCGAACGGATAAGGCCGACGTGACAGCGTGCCGGCGCCGCTGATCTTCACCCGCATATTTCTGCATTTCGCCAGCGCGAGGATGCTCTCGATATCCAGCCAGCCATTCGCCGGCACCGGCGGCCCAAAGGGCTGCGGCAGGCCCAGATGGTCGATCACCATCACTGTGTCGGGATGCCGCGCCGCCAGCGCCGCCGCCTGCCGGGCGCGGCCGAAGCACACGATATTCACCGGCAAGCCATGCCGCCCGGCCTCCGCCAACGCCCGGTTGATGGCCGGGTCGTCGTCATCCTCGCTTACACCGGCGAACAGCATGATCCTGATTGCCACCGCCGCCGGAATCGCCGCCCAGGCCGCGATGGTCCCGGCCAGTCGTTGCTCAGCCCCTGGCGAGGTAACATCCACAGGCTTGACCAGCCCGAACCGCCCGGGATGCGCCGCCGCCACCTCCAGCGCGTAGCTGGCATCATAGCGATAGAGACTATAGGGCGAGACCAGGATCGCCCCATCGACCCCGGCCGCATCCATCGCGGCGACCATCTCGTCGCCGGTCACCTCCGCCGGCCCATGCAGATGCGCTACCCAGGGCCGACCTGGATAGTTGCGTTCATAGGCGTGCACCTGGGCATCGATGATCTGCATTTGGCTTCCCTCCAGCTACCGTGCGCGCCTCTTTCTCGGGCGTCCGCGGCGAGTGTAGGGCAGGGCGACCCAGACTTCACCCCGCTGCAATTGCGCGGCGCCATTTTCGCCGCCATACCGGGCACATGACGCCCCATTCGCACCGTCTGGTTGCTCTGCTCGCCGCACTGCTTGCCGGCCTCGCGCTGGCCAGCGCCTTCGCCTCGGAATGGTATGGCGAGCTGGTGCCCTGCGCGCTCTGCCTGGTGCAGCGCTGGCCCTATCGCATCATCATCGCGCTTGGCCTCATTGCCGCCTTTGCCAATCGCCGCTGGGGCATGGCGCTGATCGGCCTCGCCGCGCTGGTCTTCTTTGCCGATGCCGTGGTCGCCTTTATCCATGTCGGCGTCGAGCAGAAATTCTGGCCCAGCCCGCTGCCGGAATGCATGGCGCCGAATCTCGGCGGCGGCAGCATCGCCGACCGGCTGGCACGCATGCCGCTGCTGCCCTCCAAGCCCTGCGAGGACCCGACTTTCCTGATTCCCGGCCTGCCCATCTCCATGGCCGCGATGAACATGATCTACGCGCTGATCACCGGCTCTGGCTTCGCCTGCTGGACCTGGCGGAAATGGCGCGGGAGGACCGCATGAACACCAACACCCCCCCGCGCCGCCGCCTG
>CANJOG010000370.1 GCA_947475475.1 Acetobacteraceae bacterium | reverse complement strand
CCTCGGCAGCCTTTTTCATGTTCTCGAAGCCGGATTTCGAGAAGGCGTCGTCATTGGCATAGATCAGCGCGATGGTCTTGGTGCCAAATTTGGCTTGCGCCTTCTTCATCGTCACCGGAATCACGTCGGCCTCGGGCAGCGAGGTGCGGAAGATATACTCGCCCATCGCGGTGATGCCGTCCGCCGTGGTGGACGTGCCGACCGTCGGGATCTTGCGCTCATTGGTCACCGGGCCGACCGCGAACATTTCGCCCGACAGGGTCGGGCCGATGATGGTGACGACCTTGGTGGAGCCGATCAGCTTGCGCGCGGCATTGATCGCCTGGTTCTTGTCACCGGCGGAGTCCTCGACCGTCAGGGCGATGCGCTTGGACCCAGCATTGATGGTGTCGAGTGCGAGTTCCAGGCCGTTCTTGATCGCGATGCCATAGGCGGCGTTCGGGCCGCTCAGGATTTCGACCGCGCCAACAGCGACACCAGCGGGGGCCTGGGCGCTGGCGGCGCCCGCGAAGGAGGTCAGCGCCACCGCGGCGGCGGCGGCCAGAAGGGACCGTTTGAGCATTTGGCGTTTCCTCGGACAGAAAGGGTGTCTGGGCAACGTAATCAATCATCCCCCCCGGTCAAGCGGCCCGCAGGACAATGGACTCACCGCTTGCGCTAGGGCGGGCCGCGCGGCAATGCTCGCTTATGTCCCGCACCCTCCGAATCGCCACCTGGAACATCAACTCCTTCCGGCTACGCATGCCGCTGATGGAGGAGCTCGTCTCCACCATCGACCCGGACATTATCTGCCTGCAGGAAACCAAAGTCCCCGACGAACTCTTCCCGCGCGAGGCGCCTGGCCTGCTCGGCTACGAGCATTACGCCTTCAAGGGCATGAAGGGGTATAACGGGGTCGCCATTCTCTCCCGGCTGCCGCTGACGGTGGATGCCACGGCACCCGACTGGTGCGAAAAGGGCGATTGCCGGCACCTCGCCGTCTCCGTGCAGACCCCCTCCGGCCCGCTCGAACTGCACGATTTCTACGTCCCGGCCGGCGGCGATATCCCGGACCCGGTGGAGAACCCGAAATTCGCGCATAAGCTCGCCTTCATCCGCGAAGCCACCGCCTATTTCGCGGCCCGCAAAGGCTTCAAGCGCACCGTGCTGGTCGGCGATCTCAATATCGCGCCGCTCGAACACGATGTCTGGTCGCATAAGCAACTGCTGAAAATCGTCAGCCATACGCCGGTCGAAGTGGACGCGCTGAACGCCTGGCAAAAAACCGGCTTCATCGACGCCGTGCGTCACTTCGTGCCGGCCGATGAAAAACTCTATTCCTGGTGGTCCTACCGCAACAAAGACTGGCGCGCCTCCGATCGCGGACGCCGCCTCGACCACATCTGGGCCTCCCCCGATCTCACCCCCAGCCTCAAAGCCCAACGCATCCACCGCGACGCCCGCGACTGGCCACAATCCAGCGACCACGTCCCCGTCGCCGTGGATTTCGCCATCTGAGGTATGGAAGGGTCGGCCAGGGCTCTGCCTTGGACCCGGCAGGGGCTCTGCCTCTGGTGGGGGTCCAGGGCAGCGCCCTGGCCTACCCTCCACTCCTCAGGCTGGTGGAATACCCGCAGCGTCGAGGCGGTAGCCGCCGGCTTCGGTGATGAGGAGGCGGGCGTGGGTAGGGTCCGGTTCGATTTTCTGGCGCAGCCGGTAGATGTGGGTTTCGAGTGTATGGGTGGTGACGGCGGCGTTGTAGCCCCAGACTTCGTTGAGCAGGACCTGGCGGGCGACGGGGCGAGTCCCGGCGCGGTAGAGGAATTTGAGAATGGCCGCTTCTTTTTCGGTCAGCCGGATACGGCGGTTTTTGGCCGGATCCTGGAGCAGCTTGGCCGAGGGGCGGAAGGTGTAGGGGCCGATGGCGAAGACAGCGTCTTCGCTGCTTGCGAACATGCGAAGCTGGGCGCGCAGGCGGGCGAGGAGTTCGGCCAGGCGGAAGGGCTTGGGCACATAGTCATTGGCGCCGGAATCGAGGCCGCGGACGACATCGGCTTCTTCGTCGGAACCGGTGAGCATGATGATGGGGATACGCAGGCCCTGGCGGCGGAGTTTGGCGCAGAGGTCGCGGCCATCGCCATCCGGTAGGGAGACGTCGAGCAGGACGGCGTCGAAGCGGGCGTCCTTGGCGGCGAGGATGGCTTCTGCCTCGGCGAGGGTAGCGGCGCTGGTGGCGGCGAACTCGCCGTCCAGCCCCAGCTGTTCCACCAGGGTTTCCAGCAGATTGCGGTCATCATCGACGATCAGAACAGGACGAGCGCCCGCCATCCATTTGCTCCATTCCCCGCCGCGCGACGCGCCGCAGTCATGCCAGGCACATAACCGCCCGCAGCTGAGCAGGCTACCCAGGCCATATTGGCTAAGCCGGCCTCCCGCGTCGCAAATGTGACATAGACTATATCGGGCCGCCAGCCTGGGTGGCGCTCGGGCGGCATCAAGGCTCCCCGGGTTGGTATGGACGAGGTTTCTCGCGCGTCTGACTGACGACGGGATTGACTGAGGACGGGGATGCAAGCCCGGGACGCGCCGCGCTGCCCAGCGAGCCTGCTGGTTGTAGGGCGCAGCCCTGACCTGTAGCTTGCGGGCTGGATGTATTGATCCGCATGCCCATTTTCCTGTCGGAACGGGGAATGGCATGACGGACAACGCGGCGATCATTGAGGCAATGGCGGATCACGGCCCGGCTGAAATCGAAGAGACGATGCAGACCTCGCCTTCCACGCCTGTGGAGGAGAACGGGGTGATTGCGCGCATCCGCTCTGTTCATCGCGCTTTAGCGGAACTGCGCCGCGGTACGCCGGTGGTACTGCAAGGTGTCGAGCCATTGGTTTTACTGGCGGCTGAGACGGCGGGCGCGCAGGGTCTGGCTGAACTGGCCGCTTTGGCGGGCGGGCCGTTGCTTCTATTGCTGACTCGCCCGCGGGCAGCCTCCCTGCTGGGCAGGTCGGTCGACGTGCCGATCAAGGCTTTTGCGCTCTCCCCGGCGCTTCTCGACCCGGTTTTCCTGAAATCCCTGGCCGACCCGACCGCCGATCAGATGCTGCCGGAGGAGCCGATTCTGGGGCCAGTACCGGCACTGGCCGAGGCCGCGATCCGACTGGCCAAGCTGTCCCGCCTGCTGCCGGCGGTGATTGCCGCGCCGCTTGCGGACGGGGCCGGGGTGGCTGAGTTGCTCAGCGTCAGCGATGTGGACCTGGCCTCCTATGCAGAGAGCATGGCGACCCGCTTGGTGCGGGTGGCCGAGGCGTCGGTGCCGCTGGAACATGCGCCGGAGGCCCGGATTGTCGCTTTTCGCGCACCGGATGCCGGGATCGAGCAT
>CANJOG010000369.1 GCA_947475475.1 Acetobacteraceae bacterium | reverse complement strand
GGTCAGGTTATCGGCGGCAATCAGGCCACAGAGCAGGGCAAAGGGCACCCAGACCTCATCACCATGCTCCGGCCCGCGCGAGACCACGTCGATCACGCTCTTCATGCCGTACTGGGTGCAGACCGAGGCCACCACGGCCAGCAGCACCGAGCCCAAAACAGCAGCGTGCGACCAGGCATGACGGCCAACATAGTGCAGGAGAAAGCCAATGGGCCGGCTGCGATACCGCAGCACGGGGAGAGAAACGGTTGCCTGATGCTGTGCGGTCACGGGAGCCCCCTCGGCAGAAATTACACATCCTCTAACGCGGTGCCTGCCCCTGGGCTTCTAAGCCCACTTCATGGCTCAATTTTGTCCCGCAACGCGCATGGGGTGCAATCCAGCCCCGGTTTTGCCATGAAGGCGGCTTAGCCACCATGCCCGGCCAGGGCCGCGGTGCCCATCGACGAGGACTAAGCGACAATGCGTATCGCCCAGATCGCCCCGCTTTTTGAAGCCGTGCCCCCCAGGCACTATGGCGGCACCGAGCGCGTGGTGCATTGGCTGACCGAGGAACTGGTGGCGATGGGACACGAGGTCACGCTGTTCGCCAGCGGCGATTCCTCGACCTCCGCCCGCCTGGTGCCCGCCCGCAAGCAGGCGCATCGCTTCGTGCCGAATTTCGAGGTCAATGGCGCGCCCTATATGCGCCTGCTGGAGATGGTCTATCGCCAGGCGCCGGACTTCGACGTGTTGCATTTCCATATCGATTTCTGGCCGTTCTCGCTGTTCAGCCGGCAGAAGACTCCGTTCGTCACCACGCTACACGGACGGCTGGACCGCGATTTCGTGCGCGACATCTATCCGATGTTTCCGGATGTGCCGCTGGTCTCCATCTCCGATAACCAGCGCTCCCCGCTGCCGGAGCAGAACTGGGCGGCGACCATCCTGCACGGCATGCCGCAGGACCTGCTGCGCCCGACCGCGCCGCGGGGCGCCTCGCCGGGGAGCGCCCCCCAGGGCGGCGGCTACCTCGCCTTTCTGGGCCGTATGTCACCGGAGAAGGGCGTGGACAGCGCCATCCAGATCGCGCGCGCCGCTGGAATTCCGCTCCGCATCGCCGCCAAAATCGGCGCCGAGGATGCCGCCTGGCACGAGGAGGTCATCGCCCCGCAACTGAGCGCCGGCGGGGTGGACTATATCGGCGAGATCGATGACAGCCAGAAGTCCGACTTCCTGTCCAATGCGCGCGCCCTTCTGCTGCCGATTGACTGGCCGGAGCCGTTCGGCCTGGTGATGATCGAGGCCATGGCCTGCGGCTGCCCGGTCATCGCCTTCCGCAAGGGCTCGGTTCCCGAGGTGATCGAGGACGGGCTGACCGGCTTCATCGTTGATACCGTGGAGCAGGCCGTGGCGGCGGTGAGCCGCCTGCCGGAACTGGACCGCACTGCCGTGCGCCGCCGCTTCGAGGAGCGCTGGACAGCGCGCCGGATGGCGGAGGATTACCTCGCAGTTTATGCGCGCCTGGGTGCGGCGGCGGCATAGATCGGGCTGGCTGCCGGATTGTCTCGCCGAGCGCATCCCGATAGGCTGGTCAGCGTCGTCATCAATTTTGCGGATTTTTCGATGAGTCGGCGCAGCTATCAGTGGGAACGACCGCGCCACGCGGTGTTGCTCCGCAGCGACACGTCGCTGTGGACCGAATGCCATTGATGACCGAGCCGGCAATACGGCTGGACGGGGTCGCCAAGCGGTACGAAACTGCGCATGGCGCCGTTGATGCCTTGCTGCCAACCAATCTTTCCATCGCCCGTGGTGAAATCGTCGGGCTGCTGGGGTTTTCCGGCGCCGGTAAATCCACGTTGTTGCGCATGATCAATTTGCTGGAGCGGCCGACTGCCGGGCGCGTCTTTGTCGCCGGAAGCGAATTCACCGCACTGGCGGAGCCGGAGCTGCGCCATGCCCGGCGGCGCATCGGTATGATCTTCCAGCAATTCAACCTCCTCTCGCACGCCACGGCGCGTGAGAATGTCGAATTTGCCCTGCGCATCGCCGGCACATCCCGCACCGAGCGCCGTGACCGCGCGCGCGTCGCCCTTGGCGTGGTTGGGTTGTCCGACAAGGAGAATGCCTATCCCGCGCAACTCTCAGGCGGGCAGCGTCAGCGCGTGGCCATCGCGCGCGCATTGGTCAACGAACCCGATGTGCTGCTGTCCGACGAGGCAACCTCCGCGCTCGATCCGCACACATCGCTCTCGATCCTGCGCTTCCTTAAGCAACTCAACCAGGAACGCGGCATGACGATGGTTGTCGTCACCCATGACATCAAGGTGGCGTCCTATATTTGCGGCCGCGCCTTGGTGATGGAAAAGGGCCGGGTCATTGAGACGCTCGATATGACCGCCCCTGCCCCGATCAGCCCACTCGGCCGCTTCTTCATGGAGACCGCCAAGGGCTGGACGGATGCCACCGAACTGCCGCATGGCGAGGGTGGCTGAGCATGCAGACCCTGTTGGACTTCTGGCCCGATCTGGAAAAAGCGACGCTGGAGACGCTGCTCATGGTCGGCGTGACCATGGTGCTGGCACTGCTGATCGGCACGCCCGTCGGCTTACTGCTCTATCTCACCGGCCCCGGCGGCTTGCGACGGAGCCGGCTCATGCATGGCCTGGTTGCCTATGCGGTGAATGTGCTGCGCTCCTTTCCGTTCATCATTCTGCTGGTGGTGCTGATACCCCTCACCCGACTGCTGGTGGGCACGTCGATCGGCCCGAAAGCCGCTGCGGTCAGCCTGTCAGTGGCGGCAATTCCATTTTTCGCGCGCCTGGTCGAGCAAAGTCTGCGCGACGTGCCCAAGGGCGTGATCGATGCCGCCCTCGCCTTTGGCGCCTCGACACGGCAGATTCTCTGGCAGGTACTGATCCCCGAGGCGATGCCGGCCCTGCTCTCCAGTCTCACCGTCACCGCCGTCAGCTTCATCGCCTACTCTGCCGTTGCTGGCGCGATCGGCGCCGGCGGGTTGGGCGACCTCGCAATCCGCTACGGCTATTACCGTTTCGAGACGGGCGTGATGGTATGGTGCGTGTTGTTGATGTTCGTGCTCGTCCAGGCAGTGCAGGTGGCGGGCGGCTGGCTTGCGCGCCGCGTGGATAAACGATGATCTACATGGGATTCCATTGGAGGGAAAAATGAGGCGACTGTTTCTTGCCGCTTGCGCGGCCTTGGCGTTGACGGCGGGCAGCGGCGCGGCCTTCGCGCAGCAGGTCATCCGGATTGGATTCTTCCCCGGCCCCTACGCGGACCAGTTCAAGCGCGCCATTCAGCCGGGGCTGGAAGCCAAGGGCTACAAGATTCAGCTCACGGAATTCTCCAACGCCATCC
>CANJOG010000368.1 GCA_947475475.1 Acetobacteraceae bacterium | reverse complement strand
TCGGCATAGGACAGCGTCAGCATCCCGCGCACATGCATCCACCATCTCATCATCTGGGCATAAAAGCCGACGGTGTTTTCCCAGGTGATCATCTGCGCCGTGGCCGGTGAGGGCACCATGAGCTGCATGTAGCAGCTCAGCACCACGTCGCGCGGATCGCGCATGACGAAGATGACGCGGGCATCGGGGAAGATGACGTTGATCAGGCCGAGATCGAGCGTGTTCATGGTGAACTTGTCCACAAACAGCCGCCCGCCGATCACATCGCCATAGCGTTCGTGCACACGCCGCCAGTAGAAATCGCGCAGATGGCGGATGCCGGCCGCATCCAGCCCGCGCAACTTCCCCGCACTACCCTGGCCGATCACGAAACGGCGATGCAATTCGCCGTTCAGCTCGGCGATGAAACCAGCTTCGTCGCTGACGAAGATATCCGGATGCGCGCCGAGCACTTCCTGCGTCAGCGTGGTGCCCGAGCGCATGAAGCCGAGCACGAAAACCGGCGCGGGATGCCGGTCGGCCACCTGTGCGGGCGTCCAGCGGCGCAGCAGCGCCTGGTCGAACCCGGCCTGATTGGCGCGCAGCATGGCGGGCAGGGTGGTGAGGTCCTGCTCCTGCCATTCGGGCAATTGCGCGGCCAGGCTCTCGGAGGCGCGCAATGCGGCGAAGGCGCCGTCATAATCGCGCAACTTGTCCAGCACGCGGCCGAGTTCCTTATGCGCGTGGAAGGCCTCGCGCGGCGGCGCGCCAGCCTCCAGCACGGCGGCCAGCCGGGCGCGCGCCTCCGCGTTGCGGCCATCATCGGCGAGCAGACTGGCTTGCAGCACCTGCATCATCGTATTGCCGGGCGCCAAGGCGAGCGCGCGTTCGCTGGCGGCGATGGCTTCGGGAATCCGGTTGAGCTGGGAGAGCGAGAGCGTGTTGAGCTGATGCGCCTGCGCCGCGTCCGGCGCGATGGCGGCGGCGATCTCGCCGAGTTCGAGCGCGGTGTCGAAATCGCTCCAGTGCTGGATTTCGGGAATGAGATAGAGCAGCGGCGCCGCGTCCTGGCTCGCCCGCGCCAGTGCGGCGTAACGCTGCCCGGCGGCGCGCAAATGCGCGATGCCCTCGGCGCGGCGGCCGAGAATGCACAGCGCCTGGCCGAGCCAGGCCGCCGCCTCGGCATTGTCCGGGTCTTCCCGCAGCACCTGGGCGAAGCAGCGTGCGGCCTCGGCGAAATTCTCGGCCTCGACCGCCGCGTAGCCTTGCTCGATGCTGGTCATGCCGCGCGCGCCCTCAACCTTTCGCCGCGCTGCGCGAGATCTGGACGATTTTCTCCGCCAGCCCGGTCTGGGCATTCAGGAAGCTCTCGAGGGCGGCCTGGGCGCGCTTGCGCTCGGCCTTCACCTCCAGCGGCACCATCACCATCACCAGCACCGGGGCATGCTCGCCGCCGAGCACGGAATTGCGCGCCTGGGCCAGCCGCGTCTGCATGCCGCTGACCGACGGCGCCCCGTCGATCCACAGCGCCGAGGCTGAGATGCGGTCCGGCCCCATGGTCAGTAATCCGCGCCATTGAGCCGCCCCGGCCGAGCTCTTGACGCTGAAACCGTCGCTTTCCTCGGCGATATCCTCGCCCGAGACGGCACGTTGCATCAGGTAGAGCGCCGAGGCGGTCGTCCGTGGCGAGAAGGGCTGCACCACGGCGATCAGCGGCATGCCCTGGCAGGAGAAGCGTTGCGCCGCGATGTCGCGGCCCCGGAGCTGGAGCTGCGGCCCGTCCGTGGTGGCCGGCACGCAGCCAGGGGCTTCGGTGAACAGCCCTGCCGGGGCGCCGGCCGCCGGGGCGCCGGCCGTCGGGGGGCTGGGGGGCAGGGTGGCGCTGCGGTCGAGGCTGAGCGCCAGCAGCGGGGCAAGGGCGGTGAGCAGCAGCGGGGCGGGCAGGGCGGCTAGCGGGTTCATCCCGGCGGGGCGCAGCGGGGCGAGGCGGGTCAGGCGCGGCGGCGGCAGGCTGTCCTCGCGGAAGGGCAGGCCGGCGACGATCAGCAGCAGGATGACGATGGAGAAGAAGATCCAGCCATAAAGCACATGATCGACCGCGGCGGCCTGGGGGCTGCCCAGAATCTCGCCCAGCACCACGATGCCGAGCGCGCGGAAGCCATTGGCGATGATCGGAATGACGATGGAGGCCAGGATGAACAGGGCGCGCTTTTTCGGGCTGCGATAGATCAGGCAGGCATAGAGCGCGCCAAAGGCGATGGAGGCGATCAGGAAGCGCAGCCCGGCGCAGGCCTCGGCGATCTGGAAGACGCCGGAGGAGACTTCGATGATGAAGGCGTCGATATAATGCGGGATGACCAGCAGCGAGAGGCCCGCCTCGACGAACCAGGTAGTCACCTTCTGTAACGTCGGCACGGCAAAGGCGCCGAACGGCACCAGAAAGATCAGGTAGAGCAGCGGCGCCATCATCGCCATGCAGAAGCGCCAGCCCAGCACGGTCAGAAACAGCACCTCGACGGCGGCGATCACGGCAAGCTGACGGCCCTCCATGATGCCGAGCCGGTTGGCGGCGAACCAAACCAGCCCGATCGGCAGGGCCAGCAATGCCGCCGCCGGCAGCGGCCGCAACACCAGCCCGTCCAGCACATGGCGCCGGTCCCAGGCCAGCCAGGCCGCGATCGGCAGAACGAAGAAGCAATGGCTATAGGCGGCGGAATCGATCCAGACGCGGAGCGCGGCCTCGCCCTCGTCCCAGAACAGGACGGCAAATATGGCCAGGCCGATGAGCATGCCAGCGCCCGCCATCCAGCTGTTCCAACCGGCGCGCGGTGCGCCGTCCGCCGGGCCGCCCGCCGCCAGGGTGTCCGAATTCATCGCCCAATCCCATCTGCTTCGACCGGAACACGTCCGGGCATGTTGCCCTGGGGTGCGCCGGTCACGATCGCATTCAATCCTGCCAGTGTAGCCTCCCAATCATAACCGATTTCCACCGCGCGGCCGGCCTCGGCGCGGCCGGGCTCTCTGGCCATTCGCTGCGGGCCGGGCTTGCCACCTCCGCCTCCCTCGCCGGCGCCGACCTGGCCGCGGTGATGGGCCAGACCCGGCATCGCTCGGCAACCGTCGCCCAGGCCTATATGCGGCGGGCGGATATCTGGAAGGGCAATGTCACCCGGCTGCTCTTCGACACGTAACGACGTAAAGTCGTGGTTACGATAATGGCCCGGCGGCGTTACGTAGCATTATAGCGGCTGTTGATTTCCAGTGAGACCTGACCCGGGATGGCGGAAATTTTCACTGAGAACTGACCCATGTTTTGACCTCCCCCTGACTGACTGGTCGGGGGATCCAGGAGTGATCGACATGGCGTTATTGAGCGTAATTCGTCG
>CANJOG010000367.1 GCA_947475475.1 Acetobacteraceae bacterium | reverse complement strand
GCCCCAGCGCCAGGCGCGAGAGCGCGCGCATCATGTCAGGAACCGCGGCGAGATCGCGTCTGATCGCCTGGCGAAGCTCGCGCCTCTGAAGAAAGAATTCGACCGAATCCAGGCGCCGGGAAATCTCGTCTGGTTCGGTCGAGGGGCCAGCAAGGCGCTGCGCCAGGAGCCTCGCCCCGCTTCCCGTCACAGTGCGATCTATGGCGAAGAAGAGAGAGCCATGTTTTTCGCCCGAAAGCGTGCGCATCAATTCTAGATTCGCGCGGGTCGCCTGATCGATGAGCAGGACGCCCTCATCGGCCTCGCGCTGCGGCGGCGCCAAAGGTGGCCTGCCGCCGAGCTGGGTCTTTTCGACATAAGAGAGCGCGGCTGAGGCGGCGGCAAGCTCGCTACGGGAGAAATCGCCAAAACTCTCCGCCGTCGCGACGCCGAAAAAGGTGGCGAGGCGGGAGGGAGCGCTCGCCGCGTCGAAAACCGTCGCGCTCAGCGGAGTGAGCGCCTTGCCGAAGCCGCGCCAAAAATTCCCCTCCTCCCCTTCGGCGAGGAAGTTCTCCCCCACCAGCAATTCGCGCGGCTCGATCCTGGCGATTTCCGCGCTAAGCCGCGCCTGATCAGTGAGGGCGGTGCGAAATTCGCCGGTCGAGATATCGATCCAGGCGAGGCCATAAAGGTCCTCGCCATTGGCGGCCGCGCCGCGCGAGCGGGCGACTGCGAGGAGATAATTGCTACGCCCCGATTCCAGCAGCAAATCCTCGGTCAAGGTTCCTGGCGTTACCAGACGGATCACCGCCCGGCGCACCACCGATTTGCCGCCCCGCCGCTTGGCTTCGGCAGGGTCTTCCATTTGATCGCACACCGCCACGCGATGACCCTTGGCGATCAATCGGTTGAGATATTCCTCCGCCGCATGGATCGGCACGCCGCACATCGGGATGTCATTGCCCAGATGCTTGCCGCGCTTGGTGAGCGCGATCCCCAGCGCCTTGGCCGCGATTTCGGCGTCGCCAAAGAACAATTCATAGAAATCGCCCATTCGGTAAAAGAGCAGGCTGTCCGGATTGGCTGCCTTGATCTCCAGATATTGCTCCATCATCGGCGTCATGCGCGCCGCTTGGGCATTATCTGGCGAAGGCATAGTGTCCATGGTCAAATGCTAGCGCCCCCGCTCATGGCGAGCCAGCGAAGGCGCATTTCGCCTTGAGTTCCGCGGTTTGGATGCTATCGTCGCGCACTTTTTCGACCCCCCTTCAGCTCTTCAACCCCGTCCAGGTCCACTCTCTCAATGTCCACTCCCTCA
Source organism: Acetobacteraceae bacterium (assembly GCA_947475475.1). Taxonomy (GTDB): domain Bacteria; phylum Pseudomonadota; class Alphaproteobacteria; order Acetobacterales; family Acetobacteraceae; genus CANJOG01. The sequence continues at coordinate 2,070 of CANJOG010000367.1, read as the reverse complement.
TCGCGTACCGGAATCACCGACCAGGAGGCACTGCAGTTTCACGCTCAAGGCAAGCCGGGCAAGCTGGAAATCCAGGCCACCAAGCCGATGGCGACCCAGCGCGACCTCTCGCTCGCCTATTCGCCGGGGGTGGCGGTTCCGGTCAAGGCGATTGCCGCCGATCCCAGTCGCGCCTTCGATTATACCAGCCGGGGCAATTTCGTCGCCGTGATCTCCAATGGCACGGCGATTTTGGGCCTGGGCAATCTCGGCGCGCTCGCCTCCAAGCCGGTGATGGAGGGCAAGGCGGTTCTTTTCAAGCGCTTCGCCGATGTGGATTCGATCGATCTGGAAGTCGACACCGAGGACGTCGAGGCCTTCATCAACTCCGTGCGCTATCTCGGCCCATCCTTTGGCGGGATCAATCTGGAAGACATCAGGGCGCCGGATTGCTTCATCATTGAGAGCCGGCTGCGCGAATTGATGGACATTCCCGTCTTTCACGACGATCAGCACGGCACCGCGATCATCGCCGCCGCCGGCCTAATCAATGCGCTCCATCTTACAGGCCGGAAAATCGGTGAGACGAAACTGGTCTGCAATGGTGCGGGCGCGGCCGGCATTGCCTGCGTCGAATTGGCCAAGGCGATCGGCATGCGGCCGGAAAACGTCATCCTTTGCGATACCAAGGGGCCGATCTGGAAAGGCCGCACCGACGGCATGAACCAATGGAAATCGGCGCATGCGGTGGAAACAAGCGCACGCAGCCTCGCCGAGGCGGTCAAGGGCTCGGATGTCTTTTTCGGCCTCTCGGCGCAGGGCGCGCTGACTGCCGAAATGGTGGCCTCCATGGCCGCCAAGCCGATCATTTTCGCCATGGCCAATCCCGACCCTGAGATCACCCCGGAGGAGGTCGAGGCGGTTCGCTCCGACGCCATCATGGCAACCGGCCGCTCGGATTATCCCAATCAGGTCAACAACGTCCTGGGCTTTCCCTATATCTTTCGCGGCGCCCTGGATGTGCGCGCCACCACGATCAATGAGCCGATGAAGATCGCCGCGGCCAATGCGCTGGCGGCCTTGGCGCGCGAGGACGTGCCCGACGAGGTTGCTGCGGCCTATCAGGGGGTCAGGCCCAAATTCGGCCCCGGCTATATCATTCCGGTGCCCTTCGATCCGCGGCTCCTCTCGGAAATTCCCGCCGCCGTGGCGCGGGCGGCGATGGATTCGGGCGTGGCGCGCCGGCCGATCGTCGATTTCGATGCCTATAAGGTTCAGCTCTCCGCCCGCCGCGATCCGATCGTTGGCATGCTGCAGCGGGTCTACGAGCGGGTGCGCCGCCAGCCCAAGCGGGTGGTCTTCGCCGAAGGCGAGGAAGAGCAGATGATTCGCGCGGCGGCGAGCTTCGCCGCCCAGCGCCTGGGCACAGCGATTCTCATCGGCCGCGAGGAAATCATTACCGATATAGCCGGGCGGGCTGGCATCGACATTCGCGAGGATGTCGAGATTCATAACGCCAAGCTCTCGCGCCGCACAAACGACTATTCCGACTATCTCTATGCGCGCCTGCAGCGGCGAGGCTATCTCTTCCGCGATTGCCAGCGCCTGATCAATGCCGACCGCAATCATTTCGGCGCCTCCATGGTTGCCCTGGGCGATGCCGACGCGATGGTCTCCGGCGTCACCCGCAATTATTCGACGGTTTTGGGCGATGTGCGCCGCGTTATCGATTCCAAGCCCGGCCACCGCGTCATCGGCGTTTCGCTGATCCTTTCGCGTGGCCGCACGGTCTTTGTCGCCGATACGGCGGTGCACGACATGCCGACCCCAGAGGAACTGGCCGATATCGCGGTGGAAGCGGCGGGCGTTGCCAAGCGTTTTGGCACCGAGCCGCGCGTGGCCATGCTGGCCTATTCCAATTTCGGCCAGCCGACCGGCGAGCGTTCGGCAAGAGTCATCGAGGCGGTGAAGATCCTCGATCATCGCCGGGTCGACTTCGAATATGATGGTGAAATGTCGGCGGAAGTGGCGGTCAATCCGGCGGCCATGGCCGCCTATCCCTTCTGCCGCCTTTCGGGACCGGCCAATGTT
>CANJOG010000366.1 GCA_947475475.1 Acetobacteraceae bacterium | reverse complement strand
GCTGCTCCTCGAGGCTCTTGAGGCGCTTAATCGAGTTGGAGATGGTCTTCCAGTTGGTCAGCATGCCGCCGAGCCAGCGATGGTTGACGTAATACTGGCCGCAGCGCTTGGCGGCTTCGGCAACATGCTCGGCAGCGGCGCGCTTGGTGCCGACGAAGAGCACGCGGCCGCCATTGGCGGTCACGTCACGGACGGCGCGGAGCGCACGGTCCAGCATCGGCGCGGTCTGCTGCAGGTCGATGATATGGACCTGGTTGCGGATGCCGAAGAGATACGGCGCCATCCGCGGATTCCAGCGGCGCGTGTGATGGCCAAAGTGGACGCCGGCTTCGAGCAGCTGGCGCATGGTGAAATCGGGCATCGCCATTGGCGTGACCTTTCCTGTCAGTCCGGTTGAGCCTCCGCGGGGATTGCCACCAGTCTGGGCAGACTTCGGCACCGGACCCGGCCATTGGCCAGGAAAGGGAGCCCCGCGTGTGAATTTAGGCATCCAGATACGACGATCGCACCGGACCGGGCGCATATGGCCGATCGGGGCGCGAAAGGCAAGGTTTGCGGCGGGAGGCTGGGTTGCCTTGCCTCACCGCCCCCGCAGCAAAATGTCCCGCGCCGTGTTCACCCGCGCCGCCAGATCGGCCGAACCGCCGCTATCAGGATGCACAGCCCGGACCAGGCGCAAATGCGCGGCGCGGATCTCGACCGGTGTGGCGCCAGCAGTGAGGCCGAGCACCTGGAGAGCCTCCTCCTCGCTCATGCCGGAGCGCGGCGGGGCGCGGAAGGCACCGGCGAAGGGGTTGGGGCGCGGTTGCGGCCGCGGCCCGGTCTCGGGCGGCGGCGGGCGGCGATTGGACTGCCAGAGGTTCCACACCACCGGGCCGAGCAGAATGGCCGGGCCAATGGCCGCCCCGATGCCACCCTTGGCGAAGAGCACGAGGGTGAGGATGGACACGCCGGCAAGTGCCAGCCAGGACAGCAACTTCTTGGAATTGACCAGCGCCATCAGGTTGCGCCGCGCTTTCGATCCGCTCGTCGCCAGGAACAGGAAGGCCAGCACCGCCATGCCGATCAGGATTGGCAGCATCATGGCAAAATTGACCTTGTGGGGAGGACAGAGGCGCGCATCCGGTTTAACCTAATTGCAAACGTGACGAGCCGGAACCCATGCGGCAAACATGCCGCGCTGGAACCAGGGCACCCGGCGCCGCCCAGGAAGGAACCGAGAATGGACGAAGAACTCCCCCCGCCGGCCGAACAGAGCCTGCTCGACCCGCGCGTGCAGGACAATCCGTTCCCCTTCTATGCCCATCTGCATGCCACCTGCCCGGTGCATCACCTCAAGCCCTCCGGCGGCTTTCCAGGCGCTTATCTGATCGGCGGCTATGACGATCTGAAGGCGGCGCTGCAGGACACCGACACCTTCAGCGCCCGCATCGGCTCGCGCCGCAAGGCCATGCAGGGCAATGCGCCGGATGTGTTCGGCGAGCACCTGGCCGAGATCGGCTGGCCGCAGGTCCCGACGCTGCAACGCTGCGACGGGGCCGAGCATGCCCGCCATCGCGGCCTGGTGGACCGCATTTTCACCCCCAAGCGCGTCAATGAACTGACGCCGCGCATCGAGGCGGTGGTGGGAATGCTGATCGACCGCTTCATCGATCGCGGCGAATGCGATTATGCCGGCGAATTCGGCCAGATGATCCCGGCGATCATCGTCTGCGAGCAGCTCGGCCTGGATATCGACGAGATCGACCGCTTCCGTCATTGGGTCGAAGGCATGCTGGCGCCGGGCGTCAAGCTGCTGGACGCCGAGGGCCAGCGCGCGGCCGCCGAGATCGAGGCGGATTGCCAGCATTATCTGGTGAAGGTGTTCGAGGACCGACGCGCCAACCCGCAATCGGACATGATCACCCATCTGGTGAGTGCGAATGCCGAGGGCGAGCCGCTCAGCACCGGCGAGCTGCTCAACATCATGCACCAGCTCATCATCGGCGGGCTGGAGACCACGGCGGCGGCGATTGGCAAAGGCCTGTTGCTGCTGCTGCAACATCCCGACCAGATGGAGAAACTCCGCGCCGACCGTTCGCTGATGACCGGCTTCATCAACGAGGTGCTGCGCTTCGACAGCCCGGTGCAGGCCCTGCCGCGCAAGGCCGCGCATGATGCGACGGTGCATGGCGTGACCATTCCGGCGGAAAGTTTCGTGCAGATGCGCTATGGCATCGCCAATCGCGATCCGGCGAAATTTCCCGAGCCGGACCGGTTTGATATCACCCGCGGCAATGCCGGCGAGCACATCGCCTTTGGCTATGGCAGCCATTTCTGCGTCGGCGCGCATCTGGCGCGGCGTGAAATGCAGATCGCCTTCAATGCGACGCTGGACCGGATGGCCGATATCAAGCTGGCCCGCCCCCTGCCCTCGCCGGCGCATCATCCAAATTTGTTGCTGCGCCCGCTGAAGGAATTGCCGATCAGCTTCCGCAAGGTGTGAGGAAATACCGATGGCATAGGGTGGGCTTCAGTCCACCCTACGGCCTATTCGAGAATCAAAACCTGCTTGCCATAATCGAAGCTCACTTTGCCGAAGCGACTCAAGAAGCTTTGGCCGAGCAGTAGCGCCCCCTGGCTGCCGGTGGTGCTGGCAGTGACATTCTCGATCATCCGGTTGCCAACTTGCAGTGATTTCAGGCGGAACGTCTGCGAGGGCATGATGGTGCCATCGGCCAGGCGGTAATTCTGCTGGCCAAGGAAATCGGCCTGGCGGAGCGTGCCAGTGCGCATCAGCGTCATCACCACATCGGCCGGCAGCACCACATCGGAGGCCCCGCTATCGACCATGAAGGGCAGCGGGATCACGCCATTGATGGTGACGGGCACGCGGTAAGTGCCGTAGCCAGCGGAGACCATGAATTGCACTTCGAGCCGGGAATCCGCGCCCTCCGCCACCGCCTTGAAGGAGCGATTGACCAGCTTCGGCCCGCGCCATTGCCCCGCCCCCGGCAAGGTCCAGGCGCTGGCATGGCATTGCGTGAAATCCAGGCCGGAAATCGGCAGATCAGGACAATCGACCTCGGCGTAACGCGCCTCGGCATATGCGGCCTGCGCGCGGGCAATACCACTCCCCGCCGGGACGACTGCGATCGCCAGGCCGACGGCAAACACTGCGCGAAGGAGGCGGGCCACCTGAGTCCAGACCTGCACGTTATTGAAATGACGGGCATACCCAGACGTCTAGCAGGCTGCGGAAATTCATCACTTGTGGTCGGATAGCTTCTGTATCTGGCTGACCATTTGTGTGGTTCGCGGTGACGGTACGTCCAAACTCTGCGGTATTTGACCTTCGGCAGGCCGGTGTTCGTCATTGCGGTGTGGCCAGAAG
>CANJOG010000365.1 GCA_947475475.1 Acetobacteraceae bacterium | reverse complement strand
TCGCCATCAATGATGCAGGTTGCATCGGGAGAGTGCGAGACCGCATCGCGGAGCATCGCGGCGATGCTGGGTGGGCGTTCAGCGAAGCAGGGCAGCACCCGGCTGCCATAGTGCAGTTTGTGACGGATGGCGGGGTGTGACATCGGCGCCGCCCTCAGCGTGCGACGGCGGGCGGGCGGCCGAGGCCGAAACCCACATCGGCGACAATCAGCTGGCCGGTGATGATATTGGTACCGTCGAGCAACCAGCAGACCACGCCGGCGATATTCTCGGGCGTGCAGACGGTTCGGAGTGCGGAGGTTTGGGCGAATAGGCCGCGCACCCGGCCGTAGGCTTCCTCGCCGAGGCCTTCGCGCAGCCAGCGGCCCTCGATGAAGCCAGGTAGAACAGCATTCACCCTGATCTTTGGATTTCCATTATCTGTGTTGGGGAGGTGCATTGGCGCTCAATCTGTGATGCCATGCAGCGGCCTGACCGGCGTGAGCATGCACGCTTCACCACGCTGCAGGAACGGGTTGCCAATATGGATCTAGTTGACCGGATTGTTGGCGACTGGACGAAAACGTTGGAAAGCAGGAGTTGTTCGACCTGCTGATGAGTCACCGCGTTGCCTGCGCGCCGGTGCATACTTTGGGCGAGGTTATGGAAGATGCCTCCATGCATGAGCGGCGGGCTTTGCAATGGCAGGATCACCCCGAATTAGGACGCATTGTGGTGCAACATTTGCCCCTCCGCTTCGACGGTGATGAGTTGGCGAAGCTGGAGCCGAGTCATGCGCTCGGTCAGGATACCGTTGCGATCCTGCGCGAAAAACTTGGCCTGAGCGACGAGGAACTCGACAGACTGCGTGGCGCGAAGGCAGTTGCCTGACAACGCTTGGGAAACTGCATATTTGCTCGAGCTCAGCCGATCATGATTAGCCGCTTGCCCTGATTGGCGCCGGCATAGAGTTCGGCAATGGCGCTGAGTGCGTGTTCAATACCTGTGCTGATATGCTCATCGCTGATGATCTTACCCTGCTGATAGAGCGTGGCAATCGCATCCATCGCAGAGGCGAAGCGCGCGATATGATCAAAAATGATAAAGCCGGACCAGACAAGACGGCGCATCAGCACTTCGCGCTCATTGCGTAATCATATTGGTGGAGGCGACCAACTTGCGATTGATGCAGTACCGCATTGGATGATGCGTCCACCTGGATGCATGCAGCGCTATGCGGCATCGAAAATTTCTCCGCCCGTATTATCGAAGTAGATATCAGCACCTTGTGGGAGTGGGGTATCGAGAGTGGCGCCGATCTCGCCAATCTTGTAATCGAAGGCTTGGTCATAGCCGAATCGGTCAACGCAACGCTGGACCTTATCCGCCCCGCCGGTCAGTCCCACCGTCGTGCAGCCGGCCAGCTTGCCGAACTGTCCGACCAGGCTGCCAACTGATCCTGCTGCCGTTGAGGAAAGTAAGACATTGCCTTCTTCCGGCCGACCAAGAGAGTGCAAGGCGAGCCAGGCCGTCAGGCCATTGATGCCAAGCAGGCCAGCGAAATGCGAGAGCGGCACATTCTGGCGGGCGCGCGTGAGATTCGCCGACGGCCCTGCCAACGCATAATCCTGCTAGCCAAACCAGCCGTAAAGAAATTCACCCTCACGCACCTCTGTGCAACGTGACCGGGTGACGACACCCACTGCCAGCGCGCGCATGACGTCGCCAAGCGGTACGGCGGCGGAGTAATTGGCAGAATCGGCTGCCCAGCCGCGCTGCGCTGGATCGGCGGAGAGATAAATATTGCGGATGACAAACTGCCCTTGTGCGGGCTAGGGAATGATTGCCTCGTCAAAGCCGAAATGCTCGTTCTGCGGGCTGCCGCTCGGCCGTGTGAGCAGCAGCCCCCGCCGATTTCGTGTGGGCAGCGCGTAGGGCGGGATGTCGGTCGGGCTGGTCATTGCTTTTCCGGTTTGCGAACGGTTGTGGCGTCAGGATTGCACAAGCGCGATAAAATGAAAGGTCAGACCATTAATCGGTATCTCGTCCTGACGCACGATGTGTGGCATCGCTCACTTATCCTGTGGAATGCGGATCGACATGGATTTCTCAATGAACGAGCAACAGCGGGCCATCGATTCGGGAGTCCGCAAAATCTGCGCGGGCTTCGACGATGCCTATTGGTCGGATTGCGACACCGAGGCGCGGTTACCGCATGAATTCCATCGCGCCATGGCCGATGCAGGATGGCTTGGCATTACCATGCCGGAGGAACTTGGCAGCGCAGGTCTTGGTGTGACCGAAGCGGCGATTATGATGCATGCGGTTACCTCGAGCGGTGGCGGCTATTCCGCGGCCTCGACCATCCACATCAATCTGTTCGGCCCGAATGCAGTGGTTGTGCACGGCACGCTGGAGCAGAAGAAGCGCTGGCTGACGCCGCTGATCGATGGCAGCGAGAAGGCGTGTTTCGGTGTCCCAGAACCTGATGCCGGACTTGATACGACGAGTATCTCGACTTTCGCTGGTAAGGTGGAGGGCGGCTATAGCGTGAATGGTCGTAAGATGTGGACATCTACTGGCCAAGTGGCGGACCGCAGTCTTCTGCTTGCGCGGACCACGCCGCGCGAAAAGTGTCGGCGCCCGACCGATGGCATCACGCTGTTCTACACCAAGCTCGACCGCAGCCAGATCGAGGTGCGACGGATCCCCAAGATGGGCCGTAATGCCGTCGATTCGAACGCTGTCTTTATCGATGATTATTTTATCGCCGAGGAGGACCGTATCGGTGTGGAAGGGAAGGGGTTCCATTATCTGCTCGATAGTCTCAATCCCGAACGGGTGCTGGTCGGCATCGAGGCCGTCGGTGTCGGCCGTGCTGCGCTGCGCCGTGCTGTTGCCTATGCGCGCGAACGGAAGGTGTTCGGTCGCGCGATCGGGCAGAACCAGGGCATCCAGAATCCGCTTGCAGAATGCTGGATCGGGCTCGATTCAGCATATTGGGCTTGCCTGCGTGGCGGTTGGATGTATGACAGCAAGCTGCCCTGCGGCGCAGAGGCCAATTCGGCGCAGTTCCTTGCCGGCCGAGCCGCTTTCGAAGCAACGACGCGCGCGGTAATGAAGCATGGCGGCACGGGCTATGCTCGCGAATTCCAAGTCGAGCGGCTGTTCCGTGAGTCGATCCTGCTGCGCATTGCGCCAGTGACGGAGCAGATGATTCTATCCTTCATTGGTGAGAAAGTGCTGGATCTGCCAAAATCATACTGAGGCCCTGTCTGCAAGCTGCTGGACATTTCTGACGGAGTAAGACCCATGGCTGGACTTTGGTTCGACGATCTGAAGGTGGGCATGACATTCGATCATGCACTCACGCGCACCATTACCGAGACTGACAACGT
>CANJOG010000364.1 GCA_947475475.1 Acetobacteraceae bacterium | reverse complement strand
TGGTCACCACCACATCGACGATACGGCCGGTTTCCTTGCCATCCTGGCTGCGCACGGCGCGGCCGAGCAGAGTCGCCGCGGCAGGAGACGTCGCTGGGACGGGAGGTGTGGCGGCCCGGGTGGGCGATTGCGCTGGCGCCGGGCTGGCCAGCAGGATGATGGCGAGGAAGAGGGAGGGGGGCAGGATCAGGGGCCGCATGGGCGCCTCCGCGTTGCGCCGATCAGTCTAGCCGAGCGTGGGGCGGCGCGGAATGATCCGCGCCTGCCAACCATGTGAATTACGGAGTGCTGCCGGGAATCTGGTCGCCAGGCCGCGAGCGCACCTGCTTGTAGACGCCCTCGGCGGTGGCGACGATCCGGTCGCCAGCGCGCATCACCCCGCGCACGAAGATGATGGAGCGGGTCACCCGGCTGATCTCCATCGTGGTGACGAGGAACTCGTGCTCCCAGCCGGCCGAGACCCAGTTGAGGTTCATCTGCACGGAGACCATGAGATCGTGCCCGGTCACGCCCATGCAGTAATTGCCGAGACTCTCGTCCATCAGCGAGCAGACGACGCCACCATGGGCAACGCCATTCTTGTTGATGTGATGCGTGAGCAGCTTCAGCGCGAATTGCCGGTCCGCACCCGCGCCGCGCTTGTAGATGGGGCCGGCATGGGTGGTGAAGCCGGGATCCTCATGCACCACCCAGCCATGGGCGAGCGGATCGAAATCCGCTCCGCCCGCCGGCTCGAAGGTCGGCACGTCATTGTTGGCCAATTGGGCTGCCTTAGCGCGGCGACATGCGCAGCGCGCCATCGAGGCGGATGGTCTCGCCGTTGATGTAGACATTGTCCACGATTGCCATGGCCAGCTTGGCGTATTCCTGCGCCGTGCCGAGGCGCGAGGGGAAGGGGATTGAGGATTCGAGGCTTTTACGGAAATCCTCTGCAACCGTCAGGAACATCGGGGTGATGAACAGGCCCGGCGCGATGGTGTTGACGCGGATGCCCATGTTGGAGAGATCGCGCGCGGCGGTCACCGTCATGCTGATGACGCCGCCCTTGGAGGCTGCGTAGGCGATCTGGCCGATCTGGCCTTCATAGCCGGCGACGGAAGCGGTGTTGATGATGACGCCGCGATCGCCGTCTTCGAGCTTGTCCAGCGCCGTCATCTCGGCGGCGGCCAGGCGCATGACGTTGAAAGTGCCGATCAGGTTGATCTCGATCACCTTGCGGTAGAGTTCGAGGCTGTGCGGGCCGTTCTTGCCAACGAGACGGGCGGAGGGCGCGATGCCGGCGCAATTGACCACGATGCGCGCGGCCGAGCCGGCTTCTTCCTTCAGCTTGGCCAGGGCGGCGAGCACGCTTTCCTCGCTGGTGACGTCGGCGATCAGCGCGACGCCGCCGAGTTCGGTGGCGACGGCTTCGGCGCGCTCGGCATTCATGTCGAGAATGCCGACCTTGGCGCCAAGGGCTGCGAGCGCGCGGGCGGTGGCTTCGCCCAGTCCGGAGGCGCCGCCGGTGATCAGCGCAACATGGCCTTTAACCTGCATCAGTCGGTTCCTTGCTTGGTTCGAGAAGTGGTGGTGCGCCGGGCATATGCCCGAAAAACTGGGGGTGTCTTAGCTCCGTGGCCGGGACGAGCCAAGCTGCTGCAATGCAAGCCGGGAGAGCGTCACGTCAACCCGAGAGCCTGATGAGTTTTGTTTAAACTCATCAGGCTCTCGCTTTGTTGTTTGAGCGGATGATTCAGACCTCCGGTGATTCCACCTTCGGTCATCATGCGCTAGCGGGCGGACTCGCCCTCCGGCTCCAGGTCCACGCTCACCGACAGGCCATGCGAGCCGCCGCCGAGGATGATGCCGCGCACCGGGCTGACATCGCCGTAATCGCGGCCCCAGCCGAGCACCACGTGTTCCTCATGCACGACCAGGCCGTTGGTCGGGTCGAGATCGACCCAGCCATGGTCCGGGCCGAGCCAGCAGCCGACCCAGGCGTGGGACTGGTCCGCGCCGCGCAGCCGGGTCGTGCCGGGGCGGGGGCGGGTGCGGATATAGCCGGAGACATAGCGCGCCGGCAGGCCGAGGCCGCGCAGGGCGGCGATCATCAGATGCGAGAAATCCTGGCAGACGCCTTCGCGCTTGGCCATCACCTCGCGCACCGGCGTGGAGATTGTCGTCACCCCGGCGCGGAAGGTGAAGTCGCGGCGGATGCGGGTGTTCAGTTCCAGCAATGCCTCCAGCACCGGGCGGCCGGGGGTGAAGGTGGCGCTTGCATAGTCGCTCGCTAAAGGTTCATGCGGCAGCATCGGACTGTCGAAGACGAATTCCGCCGCCTGCCACGCCGCCGCATCCTCGTGCTGCGAGGATGCGCGGCCCTCGCGGGCCAGGCGGGCGACCTCTTCCCAGGCGGGCGTGGCCCCGGCTTCCGGCGGGGCGGGGAAGTGGACATCCACCACCGCCTCGCAGATGACCGAGAAGCCGGTATGCGGGCGTTCCAGGAATAGCCAGGTTACGCCATTGCCAAAATGATCGGTGCCGTTGGTGCGCCGTGCCGGCTGCGGGTCGGAGACGATGGTGCTGGACAGCACACGCTGATGCGCGAACTCTCGCGGACTCAGATGCAGTATGTGCGAGGCGAGATCGACCGTGCTGCCATAGCCGTAGCGCGTCGCGTGATGCAGGCGAAAGATCATGTTCTTTACTCGGCCGCGCCGCGCAACGGCACTGTTGCGTCATCGACGCCCAGGCTGTGCAGTTGGGGAAGCAGGGCGAAATATTTCTGCCTGACGGAGACTGACAGATCGGCAATGCCGGATTCCAGTACGGCGAGCCGGTCGACCATGCGCGCGGCGGCCTCGATCTGGTCACGCGAGGCGGCAACCTCGGCGACCAGTGCATCGGCCTGAGACGCGAGTTGTCCGGCGGATTCCGACAGAGGGTCGGCCGCGTCGGCAATTTCGTGGAGCAATTGGCGGGCGCGGCGCAGCTGGAATTGCAGGCCGCGCGGATTTCCCTCATCGGCCAGCAGCAGGTCGAGCGCCGGCGCCGGCTGGATCACCGAGAGGTAGCGGCTGCGATAGGTGATCGAGGAATCGCAGAGTTCCAGAGCCAGCCTCAGACCATCTTCCATCCGTCCGCGCTGCACCACCCCGCCGGCGGGCGGACTCAGCAATTCGGCGAGGTCGCCAGCAATGGCATGGCCGCGTTCGATCCGGCGGCCGAGATCGAGGAAAAGCAGGCCGCCGCCGCGCACCATGTTCTCAGCCGCGAGGCCCGACATGGTCGCGACGAAATTGAGCACGCGGGCGAGAATGCCGCCGAGCCGTTCCAGGCCGGACTGGCGCAGACCCGGCCGCAGTGCGCGCAGGTCGCGATCCAGCCGGCGCAAAGCTGCCGACATCGCCGCGTG
>CANJOG010000363.1 GCA_947475475.1 Acetobacteraceae bacterium | reverse complement strand
TGAATCCGCTGCCGAATTTCGCCGCAACCTGGAATCTCTGTCCGCGCCAGGACGCGCCGGTGATCCGCCGCAATCCGCAAACCGGCGCCCGCCATCTGGACCTGCTGCGCTGGGGCCTGCTGCCACATTTCACCCAGGACCCGGCCAAGGCGCCCCGCCCGATCAATGCCCGCTCCGAGACGATCCGCACATCGGGCATGTTCCGCGCCGCCTTCGCCACCCGCCGCTGCATCGTCCCCGCCGCGGCCTTCTACGAGTGGCGTGAAGAGGACAGCGCCAAACAGCCCTATGCCATCGCGCGCGTCGTCAAAGAGGGGGCGGATCGGAGCGTCATTGCCTTCGCCGGCCTGTGGGAATCCTGGCGTGCCCCCGATGGCACGATCGAGCGCAGCTTCACCATCGCCACCACCAGCGCGAACAACACGTTGCGCGACCTGCACGAGCGCATGCCGGTCATCCTCGACCAGCCCGACTGGCCGCTCTGGCTCGGCGAGGCTGAGGGCGATCCCGCCGGCCTGCTCCGCCCCCAGCCGGACGACGCGCTGGAATTCTGGAAGGTCAGCCGCGCCGTCAGCAATATCCGCAATAACGGCCCGGAATTGCTCCAGCCCCTGGCCGCCTAACCCGCCACCCCAGCCTTCGCCAGCACCGCTTCCAGCAACACATTGCACCCTGCCTCGGCCTGTGCCGCCGTGATGCTCTCCGTCTCGTTATGTGACAGCCCGTCCGCACAGGGCACAAAGATCATCGCCGCCGGCATGTGCTTCGCCACCGACAGCGCATCATGGCCAGCCCCCGACACAATATCCTGCGCCGAATACCCGAGCCGCCCGGTCGCCTCCCGCACCGCCGCAATACACTCCGCATCGAACACCGTCGCCGGCAGCCGGAACACCGTGTCGATCTTCAACTCCACGTGCGCATCCCGCGCGATGAACCCCGCCTCACGCGGAAACTGCGCGGCAATCCGCGCCAGTTCGGCATCATTCGGATGCCGGAACTCGGCGGTAAACCGCACGCTGCCAGGTACAGTGTTACGCGAATTGGGGCTGACATGCAGTTCCCCCACCGTCCCGCGCCCGGCCTCGCCGCGCGCCCGCATCATCCGATCCACCAGGTCGATCACCCGCGCCGCACAGACCAGCGCATCTTTCCGCGCCGCCGGCGGCGTCGTCCCGGCATGCGCATCCTGGCCGGTGGCGAGCAGATCGTACCAGACCATCCCCTGCCCACCCGTCACCACGCCAATCTCGGCCCCGGACCGCTCCAGCACCGGCCCCTGCTCGATATGCAGTTCGAAATAGGCCTCCCCATCATGCGGGAAGCCCATATCCGTCCCCCGCGCGCCAATCGCCGCCAACGCATCGCCCACCAGCACCCCGTCGGTATCCGCCAGCGCGTAAGCCCTCTCCACCTCCAGATTCCCGGCCCAGACCGCCGAGCCCATCAGCGAATGGCCGAACCGCGCACCCTCCTCATCGGTCCAGTTCACCAGCACCAGCGGCGCCTCGGTCTCCACCCCCTGCTCGGCAAGCACCCGCATAGCCTCCAGCCCAGCAAGCACGCCCAGCGCCCCATCGAACCGCCCGCCCGAGGGCTGGGTGTCCAGATGCGAGCCGAACAGCACCGGCTTGCGCGCCGGATCGCGGCCAGCCCGCCAGGCAAACATATTGCCGATCGCATCCACCCGGACGCTCAGCCCCGCATCCTCGCACCACTCCCGGAACAGCGCCCGCGCCTGCCCGTCCAGCGCCGACAGCGCCAGCCGCCGCACGCCGCCCCTCTCAGTGGCGCCGATCTTGGCCATGCGCATCAGACTGTCCCACAGCCGCGCCCCATCGACCCGCCGATTGCCGCTCATCCCAATCGCTCCTTCATCCACGCGACCCATCTTGCCGCCCGCCCCGCTTCCTGCAAGCCTGCGCGCATGGCCCCGAACCAATCCCGCCGCGTTCTGACCCTGGCATTGCTCGCCGCGATCCCGCTGGCGGGCTGCAAGATCATCGACCAGACCACCTTCTTCCCGGAGCCGGGCCCGCCCGCCGTGGCAGCCCCCGCCGCCCCAGGCCCGTCCAGCTTCGCTGCCACCCCCTTGCTCACCATCCGCGTCGCCCCTGGCGTCGAGTATCGCGCGGCACTCCGCACCGCCGTCCGCGCCGCCCGCGCACGCCGCGCCGATGTCATCTTCGACGTCTATGCCGCCATCCCGACCACCGGCAGCACTGAACAGCAGGTTGCAGCGTCCCAGCAACAGGCCGCCCATGCCCGCAACATCGCCGACGCGATCCGCGCCGAGGGCGTGCCCGCCTCCCAGATCATGCTCGGCACCCGCACCGAGGCCGGGCTAGATGCACCGGAAATCCGGGTTTTCGTCCGCTGATCCCCATCTCCCTCAACCCTGCCATCCCATCCAGGCTGTGCATACGGGCGAATCCCTATGGAATTCCTCAGGAATTCGGCGCAAAAACTCCACCCTTGGAGGGATGGGCTGGACCGCCCGCCCCACCGGAGCTTAAGCTGGCCACCAACTTGGCCGGTAAGGCCGCCCCGGATCGGTCCGCCGGAGAGTGCAGGTGAGGATGCATCCCTTTCACGAGGTCTGCCGCAGCGCGCTGGAAGATATCCGCCGTCAGGGCCGGTATCGTACCTTCACGCCGCTGGCGAAGCAGGCAGGAAGCTTCCCCCAATACATGATGCGTGATGGCGGCGGCGCAGAGCGCGAAGTCACCGTCTGGTCGTCGAACGACTATCTCGCCATGGGCGTCCACCCTGTCGTGATCGAGGCCGCCTGCGAGGCAGCCCGCATCAACGGCGCCGGCGCCGGCGGCACGCGCAACATCTCCGGCTCCTCGCCCCTGATCAACGACCTGGAAGCCGAACTGGCCGATCTGCACGGCAAGCAGGCCGCCCTGCTGTTCGTCTCCGGCTTCGTCTCCAACCAGGCGAGCCTCTCGGCCATCCTGAATTCCCTGCCCGACTGGCATGTCTTCTCGGACGCCAAGAACCACGCCTCCATGATCGCCGGCATCAAGCAGAGCCGGGCGACCTGCCATATCTGGCGCCATAATGACGTCGCCCATCTCGAGGAACTGCTGCGCTCAGTCCCGGCCTCGGCGCCCAAGCTGATCGCCTTCGAGAGCGTCTATTCCATGGACGGCGACATCGCCCCGCTCGGTGCGATCTGCGACGTGGCGGACCGCTACGGTGCCATGACCTATCTCGATGAAGTACATGCCGTCGGCCTCTATGGCCCCTCCGGCGCCGGCGTCGCCGAACGCGATGGCGTCGCCCACCGGCTGTCCATCATCGAAGGAACGCTGGCCAAGGGCTTCGGCTGCCATGGCGGCTATATCGCCGGCGATCTCGAAGTGGTGGACTATATCCGCTCCGTCGCCC
>CANJOG010000362.1 GCA_947475475.1 Acetobacteraceae bacterium | reverse complement strand
GGGCGGCGGCGCGACTGCGTCCGGTGCTGGCCATTCGGGCCGGCAGCCTGTTGCTGGACGAGGCGGGCGGGGAGGAGGCTAGTTTTGCCGCGGCCCTGCGCCGGGCGGGCGTGTTGTTCCTGGGCGGGCTGGTCGATCTGCTGGCGGCGGCGGAGACATTGAGCCGGGCGCCCAAGCTCAGGCGCGACTCGATCGCCATTGTCAGCAACGCGGTCAGCGCCGGCTATTTGGCCGCCGATGCGGCTTTACGGGCCGTGCTGCATCTGGCCGAGCTGGAGGTGAGCGCGGTGCAGGCGTTGAGCCTGGCCGGGACCGAGCTTGGCGGGCGGGCAAGGCTGTTTCTGGTGCCGCCAGATGAGCCGGTGCGGTTGGCGGAAGTGGCCGCCATGCTGGCGAGCCAGGCGGAGGTGGGCGGGGTGCTGGTGGTGCATGCGCCGTCGGGCGAGGCCGATGATGTCGGGATGCAGGCGCTGATGGCCAGTGCGAAGGTGATCCACAAGCCATTGCTGGTCTGTCTGATGGGTCAGGCGAGCGCCGGGCCGCGGCGGCGTCTGCTGGCCGAGGCGGGGTTGCCGGTCTTTCCCTCGCCGGAGCAGGCGGTGTCTCCCTCTCGCTGCGGGTGGTGGAAGATCTGACCTTCGGGCCGGTGATCGCGCTCGGCCCCTCGGCGGCGCGGCGGGAAAGCGGGCAGCCGCTTCCCGATGAATGTGCTTATGAGATGCCGCCGTTGAACCTGCCGCTGGCGCATGCGCTGCTGGGGCAGAAGAAGGTCCGGCGGCTGCTCTCAGGCATCGCGGAAGAGGGGCTTGAGGCTCTGGCGCGCAGCCTGGTTCGGGTGGCCCAGATGGTTGTGGATATTCCCGACCTCGCCGGGCTGGCGATCGATCCGCTGGTGGTGGGGGGCGGTGCGGTCACGGCTGGCGACGCGACGGTGGCGTTGCGGCCGGCGGGGCAGCGGGCGCGGCTGGCCATTTCGCCCTATCCGGAGGAACTGGCCGAGCTGTTCGAGTCGCGTGATGGTGAGGGTTTTGTGATCCGGCCGATCCGCCCTGAGGATGCCGAGGCGCATGGGGCGCTGTTCCGGCGTCTGGCGCCGCAGGATATCCGGCTGCGCTTCTTCTCGCCCATTCGCGAGCTGTCGCCCGAGCAGATGGCAAGGCTTACACAGATCGATTACGACTGCGAAATGGCCTTCATCGCCGTCCACCGCGCAAGTGGCGAGACGGTGGGGGTAGCACGGCTGGTGCGTGAGCAGATGAGCAGCGATTGCTCCGGCGATGGCGGCGAGTTCGCGGTGATCGTCGAGCAGTCGGTGAAGGGCAAGGGGATCGCCCGGCGGTTGATGGAACGGCTGATCGAATGGGGCCGCGCGCAGGGGATGCGCTGGATCACCGGACAGGTGCTGGCTGAGAATGCGCCAATGCTGGCCTTCGTGAAGCGACTCGGGTTTGCCGTACGGCGTGTGCCAGGCGAGTCCGATATCGTCGAGGCGCGCCTAGATTTATAGGCACGCACGCAAAAAGGGCCGCCCCTTGCGGAGCAGCCCCTTTATTTGGTCAAGGCCCGCCCGGATCAGTGGGCTTTGGCGGGCGCTTCGTCGCCAATATCTGCTTCGTGCTTCTTGCCGACAAAGCGCGAGAGCACGCCGAGCACGCCGGTGGGCGCACCGAGCACGATGAACAGCAACACCGCGCCGCTGATCAGCTCGGAAAGGCCGGCCAAGGTGCGGGTGAAGTATTGCAGGGCGGAGAAGATCGCCGTGCCGAGCACCGGGCCCCAGAAGAACTCCGTGCCGCCGAGCAGGGTATTCAGCATTGGCTGCGTGGAGTGCAGGTAGTTGGCGGTATCCGGGGTGACGATCTGGGCCCACGGAGCCTGCAGCCCGCCCGCCAGCGCGGCGACGCCGCCGGCGATGGTGAAGGAGATCAGGCGGTACTTCGAGACCTTGACGCCCAGGAAGGCGGTGCGCTCATGGTCCTGCCGGATGCATTGCAGCACGCGGCCGAAGCGGTTGAAGGTCAGCCACCAGAGGATCGCCGAAATCACCAGGAAGGCGACGCAGAGGAACCAGAAATAGGCGTTAATGCCCGAGAGCGGGATGGTCACGAAGCCAAGATCCATATTCGGGCGCGGAATAGCCGAGAGACCATCGTCGCGACCGAGTGGCGTCGAGTAACCGATGAAGATGCGCAGGATTTCTGCCATCGCCAGCGTCAGGATGCCCAGGCCGATACCAGCAGCACGGCCGAGCACCACGGCACCAACCGCTGCCGAGATAAGCGCGCCGAACAGAGTGCCGCCCAGCAGCAGGATCAGGAACGGGATTGCGGTCACCTTCAGCAGGTAGCCGACGAAATAGGCGCCACAGGCGAACAGCGCGGCGTGGCCGAAGGTTGCCAGGCCGGTGAAGCCAAACAGCATGTTCCACGACAGGGCGAAGATCGCCTCGATCAGGCCGATACCGGCGAGGAAGACGAGACCCTGGTTGGCCCAGGCCGGCATGGAGACAATGACGACGAGCACGATGGCGCCGATGAACCACTGCCAGCCACCCCCCAGCTTGCGCGCCATGCCATGGCCGCCCGCCTCACCGCCGCCGCCCATGCCATGGCCGCCGGCCGATGCACCTTCGCGCGCCAGCAGGCCCTGCGGCTTCCAGAGCAGGAAGCCCACCATGGCGATATAGATGGCCAGGCCCGGCAGGTTGGGCATGATCACCGAGTTCAGGCTTTCCACCAGGCCGAGCAGGATGGAGGCGATGAAGGCGCCACGGATATTGCCGAGGCCACCAATGATCACGACCACGAAGGCCTGCAGCAGGTAGGAATGGGCCAGTTCGGGCGAGAGCGACTGGTTGGGCAGCAGCAGGCCGCCGCCGAGACCGCCGAGGAAGAAGGAGAAGATCACCGCGCCGGTGAACAGCACGGGCACGTTGATGCCAACGAGGGCCGACATCCACTGATCATTGGCCAGGGCCTGAATGATCTTGCCGATCCAGGAGCGGTGGATGATCAGGTCGAGGATCAGATAGACCACCACGCCCAGCACGACGATGAAGAGCGAGAAGCTGGGGATAAACAGCGGGCCCAGCTGCACCGAGCCGGCCAGCACGTCGGGTGGGCTCACGGAGTGGTAGTTCAGGCCCCACACCATCTTGACCAGGCCGTTGACGACCAGCAGCAGGGCGAAGGTCGCGATCAGCGTATAGGCCTCATCGACGCCGCGCAGACGCTTGAAGACGATGAAGTCGGTGACATAGCCGAGCAATCCGACCGCGGCGCCTGCGACCAGTGCGGCCAGGACCAGCATCATGATCGAGCCCGGCTCGTCGCCCAGCAGGGTGTAGGCGACATAGGCGCCCACCATGAAGAAGCTGCCATGAGCGAAGTTCAGGATCTT
>CANJOG010000361.1 GCA_947475475.1 Acetobacteraceae bacterium | reverse complement strand
GCACGATCGACCAATCGCGCTCCTTCATTCCCGTCAGCATGTCCGGCCCCCTGATACCGGTCACGCAGTGATTCGAACAAAACCCGATTCGGGAATCCGTCAGAATCACATGTCAGGGATTCCGTCCACACAGCCTAGCGTATATTGACGCGGAATTATTAGGTTCTCCAATCAACTTGTCGACTAGGACTTTCTCGCTATCCTCCTCGTCAAATCCATCAAACGGATTGCCCTGTGTTGTCCAATCAAATGCAAACACCTTATGTTGGGCACTTCTCAGATTTGATATGTCATCTGCAATGAAGCCAGCACCAGGCTTCCGGCTGGTTCGTCCGACAACTAGGACCGTCAGCGGAGGGATCTGTGAATCTAAGCAATAATCTTGAATGGGGCCCAGTACGCGTCCGACGGGACGATGGTGGATTCCGATCTGAGAGCCTAGTTCCTTGTAAGTGATGGTTTGGCGGTTACTGGCACAGCGGACAAGAACGGGCCAAGCCAGCCCAGCAAAGAAAAGCCAATTTTTCTTTGTACCTGCACTATCTTTCATTGGCTTCATTGATTCCACTAGTTCTTATGGTGAAGTGCCTTCACCCGTATAGTGCGGTGCATTCCTCTCGACCTGAAATGCAAACAAATCAGCAGCAAATTTTCCTCGCTTGAAGGCCATCAGGTGAGTAGCGCCACATTACGTTGCAATGTTGCTGTTTGTAATGGAGAAAAGGTACGAGGCTTCGCGCTATTGGGTCGCAAAGCCTCGCTTTTCTCGCCGGCGGACGGCGCTGGCGCTTATCCGTCCGATGGGGTCCGTAAATCGGGGCTCAGTGCTTGCCCTTTTCCAGCTCGACAAACTCCGCCATCACCGGGTTCGGCACGGCGACGTTGACCTTGCAATCGAGGAAGATCGGGCCTTGCGGGTTGGCCAGCACGTCCTTGATGGCGTGCAGGTCGGCGACCGAGCGGATCGTATAGGCCTCGTAGCCGAAGCCCTCGGCGATGGGCGCGAAATCGATATCGGGGAAATGCGCCTTGGCGACCGGGAGTTCGCGCATGCGCAGGATATGCACTTCCGCGCCATAGGCGGCATCGTTGTAGCAGGCGACGATCACCGGAATATCCTCGCGCACGGCGGTCTCAAGTTCGCCGAAGGACATCAGCAAGCCGCCATCGCCGACCGCGATCAGGGTCGGCACTTCGGAGCGGCCCTTGGCGAAGCCGATGCCGGTGCCCATGCCGAGGCCCATCGAGCCGAAATCGGCCGTGGTCTTGAAATGGCCGGGATTGGGCACGGAGATATACTGCACGCCGAGGAAGAAGTTACCGGCATCCCAGACCACGTTGCGCTCGCGCGGCAGCAGTTTGTCGAGCTCGATGGACAGCGTGCGCGGATCGATCGTGCGCGGCGTATGCGCGGGCACGAAATCATCGGCCTGGTCATAGGCGGCGATCTCGGCGCGGCTCGCGTCCGAATGGAAGGGCTTGTCCGCGGCCGCACGGTCCGGCAGGGCGGCGACGAGCTGTTCGGCGACTTCGCGCGCGTCGCCGACAATGCCGACATCGGCGAACCAATAGGCGCCGACGCGGGTGCGGCGGTTATCGACATGGATGAGCGGCACTTTGGGAACCGCCATGCCGGCTGAGAGGGTCAGGAAGTTCAGCGCCGCGCCGAAAGCGATGACGACATCGGCCTGCTGGGCATATTTGCGGCCGAGCATATGCGCCGAGGAGCCGAGCACGTTCAGGTTCCACGGGCTGTCGCGGAACATGTCCTTGCCCTTCACCGAGGTGACGCAGACGGCGCCGGTCTTTTCGGCCAGCGCATCGAGGGCTTCGCGTGCGCCGGAGAGATGCGCGCCGTGGCCTGCAATGATCAGCGGGCGCTTCGCCTTGGCGAGCATGGCGACCGCGGCCTCGATGCCCGGTTCGCGCGAGGCGGCCGGCTTCTTCGGCACGAAGGGCTTGATGAATCCGGTGGATTCCTCGGCCGGGATGGTGACCTGGGCGTCCTGGATATTGCCCGGCAGATGCAGCACCACGGTCAGGCCCATCTCGGCGGCATTGACCGCATCGGCCAGCGTCTGGCGCGCCACGCCCGCCGAGGTCGGCATGAAGCATTTGATGCCGGCGACGGTGAGCACATCGACCGCATTCCAGCCCTTCAGATCCGGGCCGAGATGGTTCAGCTCGCCATTCGGCAGCGGCGGCGAGCCGGTAATGACCAGCACCTTGTTGTCCGAGCGCGAGGAGGACACGGTGCCGTTCATCGCATTGGCCATGGCCGGACCACGGCCAATCACGACGACGCCGAGTTTCTGCGTCGCCTGGGAATAGCCATTGGCGGCCATCACGGCGTGGTTCTCATGGCGGGTGCCATGGAAGGCGACGCCCTGGCCATCAAGGCCGACCACGATGCCCATCGTATCGTCGCTCATCAGGCCGAAAGCGGTCTCGACGCCGTATTTCTTCAGGTCTTCGGCCATCATCTGCCAGACCGGAATCGTGCGCATGGTCTGGCCAGTGAGCGTGGCGGGAATTGCGGTGTCCATGGAATTACTCCTCGCTGATGTCGTACCGAAGGCGGCGATTATTTCTTGAAGAACAGGTTTTCGAACTCGGTGAGGTAGGGCGCGCGCACATCGGCGTTCACCTTCACATCGAGCAGGATCGGGCCTTCCGGCTTGGCCAGCACCGGCGCCAGCTTCTCCAGATCGGCGATGCTGCGGATGGTGTACGCCTCGAACCCGAAGGCCTCGGCGACCGGGGCAAAATCGATATCCGGGAACAGGCTGGTTTGTTCGGGCAGGTTACGGATGCGGGCGAACTGGACTTCGGCGCCATAGGCGGCGTCGTTCATCACCACGATCACCATCGGGATGTCGCAGCGCACGACCGTCTCCAGTTCGGAGAGCGTCATGACGAAGCCGCCATCGCCGACGACGAACACATTCGTCTCGCCCGGGCGCGCGGCCGAGAAGCCGAGTGCCGTGCCGAAGCCGGCGCCCATGGAGGAGAAATCCGAAGAGATCTTCTGGTTCGATGGCGAGGGCACGTTGAGATAGCCGATCACCATGAAGAAGTTGCCGGCGTCATAGATCATGTTGCGCTGCTGCGGCAGCAGCTTGTTCAGCGCGATGGCGAAGCTGCGCGGATCGACGGTGCGGGCGGTGTTTTCGGCCTGGAATTCGCTGGCGAGATCGACATTGGCGAGCGAATTGCGCACGGCTTCCGTATGGAACGGCTTGTCGTCCGCCGCACGGTCCGCCACGGCGGCGGTGAGCGCCTCGGCGGTGAGTTTCGCATCGCCCAGCACGGCGACATCGACCGGTGAGAAGCGGCCGAAGCTGGCGCGGGTGGTGTCGATCTGGATGATCGGCACCGGCGGCACCCAGGTGCCCGAGG
>CANJOG010000360.1 GCA_947475475.1 Acetobacteraceae bacterium | reverse complement strand
GGTACGCGGCCCAGGAGCCGAAGTTCAGGGCTGACCTCGACGCCTTCGCGAAGGGCATGAACGACTATGCCGCGGCGTACCCGGACAGAATCGATCCTGCAGTGAAGATTGTGCTGCCGATCACCGGCGAGGATGTGGTGGCGCATGCGCACCGGCTGATGAATTTCGTCTATGTGGCGCCGCCGGAACGTGTGGGCGGCGAGGGCGATTCTATCGGTGGTCTGAGCGAGGCGCAGAAGGCGGCGCTGGGCGAGGATGGCTCCAACACCTGGGCCATCTCGGGCAGGAAGACAGCGAGCGGCAAGACGATGCTGCTGCAGAACCCTCACCTGCCGTGGGGGACCGGGTATTTCATCTATTACGAAGCGCACCTCACCGGACCGGACTTCGAGATCTATGGCGCAACCCAGGTGGGGCTGCCGATCATCCGCTTTGCGTTCAACCAGCAGATGGGCATTTCCAACACCGTGAATGGGATGCTGGGCGCGACGACGTACAAGCTGACGCCACGCGATGGCGGCTATCTGTTCGATGGGAAGGTGCTGCCGTTCGACGTGAAGACGGCGTCCTACAAGGTGCGGCAGGCGGACGGATCTTTGGTTGAGAAGACACTGGACATCAGATCGACGGTGCATGGCCCCGTCTTCACGAAGCCGGATGGCTCGCTCACCGCGCTGCGAGTGGCGGGGCTCGATCGGCCGGGCATGCTTCACCAGTATTTCGACATGGTGACGGCGAAAAACTACGACGCCTTCACCGCCGCGATGAAACGGCTTCAGGTGCCGACCTTCAACATCAGCTACGCCGATCGCGATGGTCACATAGAATACATCTTCAACGGGATCGCGCCGAAGCGGAATTCCGGCGACCTGGAATTCTGGAACGGGCTGGTTCCCGGCGACACGTCCGACTATCTCTGGACCGAGGTGCACGATTACGCGGATCTTCCGCGCGTGACCGACCCGCCGACCGGCTTCGTCCAGAACACGAATGATGCGCCGTGGTTTCCTTCCTGGCCGACGCCGATCAGGGCGAGCGACTATCCGCCCTATCTCGCTCCCGTGGACGAGCCGGAATCGATGCGGGCGCAGAACGCGCTCAAGATGATCGCCGAGAACGAGAAGATCACGTTTGAGAAGTTCGTGGAGCTCAAGCTCAACACGCGGTCCATTCTTGCGGATCGGACGTTGCCCGAGCTTGTTGACGCGGCGACGGGGGACGCAGACCCGGAGATGCAGGCGGCGGTGCAGCTGTTGTCGGGATGGAACCGCTTCTATTCCGCTGACAGTCGCGCGGCGCTTCTGTTCGAGGAGTGGGCTGCGCTGTTTGCAGGGCCCAGATTCACGGGTGTTTCGAACTACGCTGTGCCCTTCTTGGCGGACAAGGCGATTTCGACGCCATCGGGGCTCAAGCATCCGGCCGCCGCCGTCGATATGCTGCGCAAGGCCATCGTGAGCGCCAAGAAAAAATATGGCGCGATTGATCGGCCGTTTGGCGATGTGTCGCGGTTCAAGCTTGGAGACGTCGACGCGCCGGGCGACGGGCAGGTGGGCGGGCTAGGGCCGTTTCGCGTGATCACCTGGGGCCCGCTGGACAGGGACGGGAAACGCTATCCGCAACATGGCGAGACCTGGGTCGGAATGATCGAGTTCTCGACGCCGGTCAAAGCCTATGGGCTGATGAGCTATGGCAATTCGCGCCAGAAAGGCACGCCACATTATAGCGACCAGCTGCAGATGCTGTCTGACCACAAATTCCGCGAGCTCTGGCTGCGGCGCGGTCAGGTGGAGGCGAACTCAGCGGACGTGACGGAGCTTTCGGGCGCCCCGGATTAAGCTGCATTTGGCAAGGAAAGCCGCCCTGTTTTCGTGGGGAGGGCGTGCTATGAGGCGGGCCTCTCGGGAAGGGATAGTCCATGGCCGGCGCGCCTCAGCGCATTGCAATCATCGGCGCGGGCCAGACGGGTGGGCAGGCGGCCTATTCGCTGCGGCTAGCCGGCCATGAAGGCGCGATCACGCTGATCGGGGATGAGCCGGCGCCGCCTTACCAGAGGCCGCCTCTGTCGAAGGCTTACTTCAAGGGCGAGATGGAAGCCGAGCGACTGTTCCTGAAACCGCTGGAATATTACGCCGAGCACAATATCGATCTGCTGACGGGTAGGGCGGCGAAGGCGATTCATCTTGCGGCGAAGCAGGTGGTGCTGGAGGGCGCGGCGCCTGTGGCGTGGGACAAGCTGTTGATCGCCACGGGCGCGCGGCCGCGAAAGCTGACGCTGCATGGGGCGGACCTGAAAGGCGTCACTGAGCTGCGCACTTTGGCCGACGTTGACCGGCTCAAGATATTAGCTGCGCCTGGCGCGCGCATGGTGGTGGTGGGCGCAGGCTATATCGGGCTGGAGGCGGCGGCGGTGGGCGCGCAGCTGGGGCTGAAGGTCACCGTGCTCGAGGCGATGCCGCAGGTCTTGTCGCGCGTGGCGGGGCCGGAGATCGGCGCGTTCTACACGCATATTCACCGCGCGGCGGGAACGGATATCAGGCTGGGAGCGCGGCTGGAGCATTTCGAGGGCGAAGGCCAGGTAACCGGCGTGCGCCTCGCAGGCGGCGAGGTGATCCCGGCCGACCTGGTGCTGGTGGGCGTGGGCGTTGTGCCGAACGTCGAGCTGGCTCTGGAGGCGGGGCTGGTCTGCGGCAACGGCATCGTGGTCGACGGCGACATGTGCACCTCTCATCCCGACGTGTTCGCGGCGGGCGATGTGGCCTGGCGGCCTTTGGTCCATTACGGGCGCGAGGGCAGGCTGGAGTCGGTCCATAATGCGATCGAGGGCGGCAAGATTGCTGCCGCCGCTATGCTGGGCTTGCCTGCGCCGGCTTTGGAGGTTCCCTGGTTCTGGTCCGATCAGTTCGACCTGAAGCTGCAGACGGCGGGATTATGGACCGGGGCGGACCAGACCGTGGTGCGAGGCGATCCGCAAACCCGCGCGTTTGCCGTGTTTTACCTCAAAGAAGGCCGGCTCATAGCGGTTGACGCGGTGAACTCGGCCCCCGAATTCATTGTCGGCAGGAAGCTGGTTGCGTCAAAGGCGCGGGTTGCGCCGGGCGAACTAGCCGATAAATCCCTGTCCATGAAGGACATCGGCGCTCGCGCGCTGAGTTAGTTCGAAAGTCCAAGGAGCGGCGCGAAGTCCATGCCGAAGATCACCTATATCGACGCCTCCGGCAAAGAGCGGGTCGTTGAGGCCAAGAACGGCATGACAGTGATGGAAACGGCGATCAAGCACAACGTGCCGGGCATCGACGCCGATTGTGGCGGGGCGTGCGCGTGCGCGACGTGCCATGTCTATGTCGACCCCGCCTTCATGGACAAGGTTGGCAATCCGTCGGCGATGGAACAGTCGATGCTC
>CANJOG010000359.1 GCA_947475475.1 Acetobacteraceae bacterium | reverse complement strand
TTCTGGCCACACCGCAATGACGAACACCGGCCTGCCGAAGGTCAAATACCGCAGAGTTTGGACGTACCGTCACCGCGAACCACACAAATGGTCAGCCAGATACAGAAGCTATCCGACCACAAGTGATGAATTTCCGCAGCCTGTTAGACAGCTTGAAAATATTATGGGCCGAGGGGCTTTTGAAACCATCAAGCCAACGAAGCTGATCCAGAGGGTATTAGAACTGGCTACAAAGCCCAACTCCCTCATCCTCGACTCCTTCGCCGGCTCCGGCACCACCGCCCATGCCGTGCTCGAAGCCAACAAGCGCGACAACGGCAGCCGCCGCTTCATCCTCGTGGAGATGGAGGATTATGCCGATACGCTCACCGCCGAGCGTGTCCGCCGCATCATCAATGGCTATGATTTCCAGGGCACCCAGCGCACCGAACTCCTGCGCGAACGCCTCTCCTGGCGCGCCATCACACACGCCGCCGATCTCACCCATTCTGTCCAGGCCATCGAAAACCTGCACGGCCACGAATATGACCGCATCACCAAACAGGTGAAGGACGCCGATCTTATTGTCACGGGCGAGAAATCCATCGCCTCCCGCACCGAAGGCCTCGGCGGCGCCTTCACCTACTGCACCCTCGGCCCCGCCATCGAACTGGACCGGCTGCTCACCGGCGAAACCCTCCCCGCCTATGAAGCTCTCGCCGCCGTCCTGTTCCACATGGCCACCGCCCAGGCCTTCGATCCGGCGGCAATCGACCAGTCCCGCTACTTCATCGGGCAAACCGCCAGCCAATCCGTCTGGCTCATCTACCATCCCGATCTCGACTGGCTGAAATCGCCCGATGCCGCGCTGACCCTCACCCGCGCCCGAGATTTCGCCGGCACCGCGCCGGAAAAGCGCCACCTCGTCATCGCCCCCGCCCGCTATGTCAGCCAGAAGATGCTCGCCGACAACAATATCCCGGTGGATTTCGTCCCCCTCCCCTTCGCCCTCTACCGCATCGACCGGACCTGACCGATGTTCCGCGATCTTGAATACCAGCGCCGCGTCACCGATGCGCTGGATGCCTGGCTGGACGCACTGAAAACCCGCAAGGCAACCGCCGATCAGGTCGCCGCCCTGGCCGCCCAGAATCCCGGCCTGAATATCCCCATCCCGGACTTCCCCGCCCAGGCCTGGTCCGATCTGCACGCCGCCGGCAAGCTCCCGGCGTCGCGCGCCGGCATCGCCCATGCCCGCCACGAGGATGGCTGCTCCCGCCCCGTCCCCAATGCCGTGCTCAAAGTCCCCACTGGCGGCGGCAAGACCTGGCTCGCCATCTCCGCCCTCTCCCGCATCTTTGGCCGCTATCTTGGCCGCAATACCGGCTTCGTTCTCTGGATCGTCCCCAACGAGGCCATCTACACCCAGACCATCAAATATCTGAAAAACCGCGACCACCCCTACCGCCAGGCACTGGACCGCGCCGCCGCTAACCGCGTCCGCATCCTGGAAAAATCCGACCGGCTGGATGCCCGCGACGTGGAGGCCAATCTCTGCGTCATGCTGCTGATGCTGCAATCCTCCAACCGCGCCAATCAGGAAACGCTGCGGATGTTCCGCGACCGCGGCGACATCAGCGGCTTCACCCCGCCGGAAAGCGAACAACAGGCCCATCAGGCGCTGCGCGCCAAAATCCCCAATCTGGACGTCTATGGCGGCGTCCTGCTCGCCCAGGTGAAGGACAGTCTCGGCAACGCGCTCCGCATTCTCCGCCCCGTCGTCATTCTCGACGAAGGCCACCGCGCGATCTCGGACCTCGCCCACAGCACGCTCTACGGCTTCAACCCAAGCCTGGTCCTCGAACTCACCGCCACGCCGAAGGACATCGCAGCGCGCAGCGGCCGCACCCCGCATCCGGGCCGCACCGCCAATATCCTGGTTGAAATCACCGGACGCGATCTCGACCATGAGGACATGATCAAGATGCCCCTCAATCTTGATCCGCGTCAGGGCACGGACTGGCGCGCCACGATTGGCGCGGCACTGGACCGGCTCCGCCAGCTCGATGCTGCCGCCGAGCGCCTGCGTGCGGACACCAACCGCTACATCCGCCCCATCATGCTCATCCAGGTCGAACGCACGGGCGACG
Source organism: Acetobacteraceae bacterium (assembly GCA_947475475.1). Lineage (GTDB taxonomy): Bacteria > Pseudomonadota > Alphaproteobacteria > Acetobacterales > Acetobacteraceae > CANJOG01. Next base: position 1,281 of record CANJOG010000359.1, on the reverse strand, counting down.
AACAGCGCGGCAGCGGCCACATCCACGCCCAGGACGTCCGCGACTGGCTGCTCTCCGCCGGGCTGGACGCCGCTGAAATCGCCATCAAGACCGCGCAGCAAAACGATCTCTCAAACCCGGAAAACCAGGACCTGCTGTCGCCGACCAACCGCATCCGCGCCATCATCACGAAACAGGCGCTGCAGGAAGGCTGGGACTGCCCCTTCGCCTATGTACTGTGCAGCCTTGCCGCCAGCACCAACTCCTCCGCCATGACCCAGTTGGTCGGCCGCATCCTCCGCCAGCCCGGCGCGCAGAAAACCGGCATCAGCGTGCTCGATGAATGTCACGTCATCACCCATCATGCCGCCACCAGCACCGTCGTCAGCGCCATCAAGGCCGGGCTGGAAAATGACGGGCTCGGCGATCTTGTGCTCACCGTCGCCACCGATGGCGCCGCCGCCGGCCCCGGCGCCACCCGCGCCATTGAGCGCCGCCGCGATTTCGACAAGACGGAAATCTACCTCCCCCGCGTGCTCGCCGCCGATGGCGCGGAGATGCGCGATCTGGACTACGAAACCGACATCCTCTCCGCCATCGATTGGCGCGGCTTTGACCCCGCGCCCATTGCCGCTGCCATCCCCGAGAACGCCCGCCCGCCCGAAAGCCAGTTGCAACGCATCACGCTGGCCGCCGATGGCGAAGAACTGGTGACCAGCGAGACCATCGCCGCCAATCCCGAAATCCTCGCCTTCGATCCGGTCCACGCCGTCCGCATGATTTCCGATATCGTGGTCAATCCCTTCATCGGACGCGACATCGTCACTGGCCTGCTCGCCGCGCTGCGCGAGCGCGGCTTCACCGATGCAAGGATTGGCGAACTCTCCGGCCTCATCACCGATGAACTCCGCAAGGCGCTGGACGCCGAACGCGACCGCCACGCCGAGGTGTTTTTCAAAGCCGCTGTGCAGCGCGGGGACATCCAGTTCCGCCTGCGCCTCGATGGCCGCAACTGGCGTATGCCGCACACTACTGAAACCACCGCCTCGGCCGGGAGCCGCCAAATGGTAGGCGAAACAGGCGGCCCGCTGGAGCGCAGCCTCTTCGCCCCGATCTACGAAGCTGACCTCAATACTGACGAACAAGCAGTCGCCATGCACCTGGACGGCACCAGCGCCCTCCTTTGGTGGCACCGCAACGTCGCCCGCGCCCAATATGCTCTCCAGGGCTGGCGGCGCGGAAAGATCTACCCGGATTTCCTCTTCGCCACCCACAGGGAGGGCACGGCAAAACGCATCGCCG
>CANJOG010000358.1 GCA_947475475.1 Acetobacteraceae bacterium | reverse complement strand
CGACGATCTCGCCCCAATCGGCCAGGAGTTGCGCCTGCACGGGCGAGGATTTGCGGAAGGCCGGGCGGGTGATGGCGGGCAGCAGGGCGCCGACGGCGCGTGGGCCGTAGATGTGGCGGGGATCGTCCTGCTTCTTGCCGCCACTCGGTTCGCTCGCCATACCGGTTACGTGTCCTCTCCCGCCGCCTCAGACCTGCTGGCCTGGTACGATCGCCACCGCCGCGTCTTGCCCTGGCGCGCTTTGCCGGGCGAGGTGGCCGATCCGTATCGCGTCTGGCTGAGTGAGATCATGCTTCAGCAGACAACTGTCCAGGTGGTTGGCGGATATTACGAAAAATTCCTCTCGCGCTTTCCCGACGTGGCTGCTCTTGCAGCTGCACCAGAGGAGGCGGTGATGGCTGCCTGGGCAGGGCTTGGATATTACGCGCGCGCCCGGAATTTGCACGCCTGCGCGAAACAAGTGGCCGCATTGGGCGGTTTTCCGGACACGGCGGAAGGGCTGCGGGCATTGCCGGGGATCGGGCCGTACACAGCGGATGCGATCGGCGCGATTGCCTTTAACCGTCCGGCGGTGGCGGTTGATGGCAATGTGGAGCGGGTGGTGTCGCGGTTATTTTTAATAACCGACCCGTTGCCGGGGTCCAAGGCGGCGATGCGGGCAGCGGCGGAGCGACTTGGGCGGGACAAGATGGCGCGGGCGCGGCCGTCGGATTTCTTGCAGGCGCTGTTCGATCTGGGGGCGAGCATCTGTACGCCGGCGCGGCCGGCCTGTGCGCTGTGTCCCTGGCGGGACGGGTGTGCGGCGCGCAAGGCCGGGGTGGCGGAGGAATTGCCGCGCAAGGCGGCCAAGGCCGAGCGGCCATCGCGGTTCGGGGCGGTGTTCTGGATCGAGGATGCAGCCGGGCGTGTGGTGCTGCGGCGGCGGGCGGCCAAGGGGCTGCTCGGCGGGATGACGGAATTGCCGGGGACGGAATGGGGGCCGGCGCGGCTTGTCCAGGCCGAGGCGCTGGCGCCGGTGGCGGCGGACTGGCGGCGCGCCGGGGAGGTGCGACATGTGTTTACGCATTTCAGCCTGACGCTGGATGTGTTTGCGGCCCGTGTTGCGGATGCCGGATCGGTGCGGATTGACGGGGCCTATGCGGCGCCGGTTGCAACGCTGGCGGATGAGGCGCTGCCCTCCTTGATGCGCAAATGCGTGAAAATGGCGCAGGGTGGCGGGGTGGCTCCGAAAGCTGGCCGGCGGCGGGGCGGCGCGGTATAGGCGAATGGTCTGGGGCATGGCCCCGAAGCAAGAAACGAGGGACGAAACGGATGAAGATCGTCATTTTCGGCGCGACGGGCGTGCAGGGTGCCGCACAGGTGCGGGCGGTGCAGCGGCTGGGCCATACGCCGGTCTGCGCGCTGCGCAATCCGGGCGCGGCCGAGGCCATAGCCGACAAGCCGGCGCAGGGTGTCTACGCCGATCTCTACAAGCCGGAGACGTTGGCGCCGGTGATCGCGGGCGCCGATGCGGTGCTGATGAACCTGCCGTCGACGAGTTTTCAGGAAGCCGCGCCGCTGATCCATGCCGCCGAGGTGATTGCCAAGGCGGCGGCGGCCACGCCGTCCGTGAAGATGCTGGCCTTCAATACCAGCCTGCCGGTGATGGACCATCCGCTCGGTTTTGCCTCGCATGATGCGCGGCTGGAGATGCGCCGCCGGATTTTCGCCGCAGGCGGGCGCGCGGTGGTGCTTCAGCCGGTGGTGTTCCTGGATAATCTGGTCAATGCCTGGGCCTGGCCGCATATCAAGGAAGAGGGCAGGCTCTGGTATCCGCATGCGCCCGGCCTGGATGTGAGCTGGATCTGCCATGACGATATTGCCAGCCTGATGTTGGCCACGATCGAGCGGCCGCAGCTTTCGGGCAAGGCGATTCCGATTGGCGGGCCGCAGACCGTGCGCGGGCCGGTGCTGGCGCAGATTCTGAGCGATGTCTGGGGCAGGAAGCTGCGTTTCGAGAGCCAGAGCATCCGCGAATTCACCGCCAGCATGGCGCGCGTGTTCGAGGGTAAGGCGTCGATGGCGCAGCAGAGGCTGATCGATGAGCTGGGGCGGATTTATGCCTGGTATAATTCCGGGCCGGAGCGGCCGTTCTATGTCGATATGGAGCCGGTGCTGAAGATGCTGCCGGTGGAGCTGACGCCCATCCATGTCTGGGCCCGCGGCAAGAAGCTGCCGGGCTGATCGCGCCGCCAATCGGCGCGTCATCGCCGTGGCGTTGCTGATGGAGCGCCATAACGTTTCATATAGGGAACTATGACGCAGTCATCTTGCGCGACGCCAACGACGATTAGTATTCCGGCAATGGTTGGGATATAGGATCCCGGCCTGGTAAGGCCCCGTCTCGGGAGCATTCCAGATGGACGATACCTGTCCCGGATTGCGCTCCGATGGAGCAATCCGGGTGGATCGGGCTTGAGGTTGCAAGGAAGGCATGGTGCCTCGATACGTCATCCGCAAGGCTTTCGCGCAGGTGACGCCCGCTGTTGCGTGGCGTCTGCTGGACGCACTTTATGCGCATGACGAGCGGCTGTTGTTGGCGTCGATCCTGGCGGTCTGTACCGCTGTCTTGGGGTATGTGCGGACCGGTTCGGGCTGGCTGATCTGGTGGGGCGCCCTGTCTATTCCGCTGGCGGTCTGGCGGCTCTGGCTCGGGCATGTCTATCGGCGTGCCGACATGGAGCCGCGGCATGCGCTTGGCGCGCGATTCCGATCCTGGCTGATCCGGGCCGCGATCGGCGCCTGGGGGTCTGGCGCCTTATGGGGTGCTGCCAGTGCCGTGCTGCTGGTCGAAGCCGATTTTTTCGCCATTTTTCTGATCACGGTGTGCCAGATTGCTTTCCTGTCCGGTGGCGCGGTGCGCAACAGCCCGGTTCCCTTCATCGCCCATGGTCAGACCTTGTTGATTTGCGTGCCGCTGGCGCTGTGCTGCCTGGCGACAGGGGATTGGTATTTCATCGCTTTTGCCGGATTCGTGATGTTCAACATCCTGGCATCGACCGTCATCATCCGGGCGGTGAACCAGCAGACGGTGACGCTGCTGCAGGCCAATGAGGAAAAATCGGCTCTGGCCGAGCGGCTGGAAAAGACCAATCGCATTCTGAAGGAACTGGCGACCACCGATCCGCTGACCCTGCTGCGCAACCGGCGCAGTTTCGATGATCGGCTGGTGGCGGAATTGAGTGGCAGGCCGACCGGGCATCCGCTCTCGCTGCTGCTGATCGATGTGGACTGGTTCAAGCCCTATAACGATCATTTCGGACATCTCGCCGGCGATGACTGCCTCTACAGAATTGGCCAGGCGATTGGCGATTGTTGCGTCGGCCCGGATATGATGGCCGCGCGTTATGGCGGCGAGGAATTTGCCGTCGTGCTGTCGGGGCTG
>CANJOG010000357.1 GCA_947475475.1 Acetobacteraceae bacterium | reverse complement strand
TGGCTGATCTCCTCGCCGGTCAGAACGCCGGTGACTGTCACGCCGATCTGGCCGAACACATGCCGGGTAACGAGCTCGTTGTCGCCGGTGATGACTTTCACCCGCACGCCGTCACGCGCCATGGTGGCAATCGCGAGGCCCGCACTCGGCTTTGGCGGATCGGCGAAGACGACATAACCAAGGAAAATCAGGTCATCCTCGTCCGTCTGGGTGGCGGTCTCATGCCCCACCGGCACGCGGCGGATGCCGACGCCAAGAGCGCGATTGCCCTCCGCACCGATGGCGGCGAAGGTTGCGGTGAAGGTGGTGCGATTGGTGGCGTCGAGTTCGGCTTCCGTGCCATCGGCATTGCGGAAATGGGTTGAGCGGGCCAGCAGATCCTCCGGCGCGCCTTTGACGATCAGCAAGTGCTCATCGGCGCGCGCCGCCAGTACCGAGACGCGGCGGCGTTCGAAATCGAAGGGAACTTCGTCGATCTTGCGCCAGCCTTCCGGCGCGCCGGTGCGGGCGGCGAGGATGGCGTCATCGAGCGGGCTTTTCATGCCGGTTTCGAAAAAACTGTTGATATGGGCGGCATCGAGCACGCCGGTATTTTCCGCGCCGGTGCCGTCCACGGCGCGCAGCAGGGTGATGCGGGCCTCGGTCAGCGTGCCGGTCTTGTCGGTGCAGAGCACCGTCATCGCGCCCATATCGTGAATGGCGGCGAGGCGTTTGACGATCACCTTGCGGCGCGACAGGAAAATCGCCGCGCGGGCCATGGCGACGGTGACGACCATGGGCAGCAATTCGGGCGTCAGGCCGACAGCCAGCGTCAGGGCGAAGAGCAGGCTTTCCAGCATTGGCCGGTGGAAGGCGATATTGACCACCAGCACGAAGAAGACGAGCAGGACGGTCACTTTCACGATCATCATGCCGAAGCGGCGGATGCCGATCTCGAATTCGGTGGCCGGTGGCTTTTCGGCCAGCGAGGCGGCCAGTGTGCCGAGTGAGGTTTGCGCGCCGGTGCGGCAGATCAGCGCCGTTGCTGTGCCGCTGATCACCGAGGTGCCGGCGAAGAGCAGGTTGGGCGCGCTATTGCCGGTGTCGGTGGCTTCGGTGCCGGCATGTTTTTCGGCGGGGTAGGATTCGCCGGTCAGCAGCGCCTGGTTGACGAACAGGTCGCGGCTTTCAAGCAGGCGGGCATCGGCGGGGACGAGATCGCCGGCGATAAGTTTGACGACGTCGCCGGGAACGATGGCTTCGACCAGGATCGAAGCCTCCTTGCCATCGCGCAGTGCGGTGGCGCGGATGGCGACCGAGCCGCGCAGGGCGGCCACGGCATCGAGGGCGCGGGATTCCTGCACGAAATCCAGTACCAGGCTGATGCCGACGATCAGGATCACGATGATGAAGCTGGTGACATCGCCGGTGGCGGCCGAAATCGCGCTGGCGAAAAGCAGGATGAGGACCAGCGGATTGTTCAGCCGCGCCAGCAGGCGGCGCCAGCGCGGCACGGGACGATCGGCGGCGGCATCATTGGGGCCGATCCGTGCGAGGCGGCCGGTTGCTTCGGCGGCGGTCAGGCCGCGATCGGTCGCTTTCAGTGTGGCGAACAGCGCGTCCAGTGTCGTCGCCGGGTTCATCACCGGATCCGACGCCGTGGCGGGAGGCTGGTGACCGGCTGGAGTGTCCATCGCGCGCTTCCTTGCTCCGTCGCGCAGGATAGCGGAACGAAGCGGCGGTGGCACGCGGTCACGGGCGGGGCGGATGGGCTGCCCCGGCAGTAATCAGCGTCGCCACCCTAAGATGGCGATAACGCTCAGACGCTGGCGGCGTTGCCCCAGAGCAGCGTGGTCTGGCTGGAGAGCGTGCCGCCATTGCCGTGGCTGAGCGCGATTTCCGCGCCCTTCACCTGGCGCGCGCCGCATTCACCGCGCAGCTGCTGGACCGCCTCCACCATGGTGAACAGGCCATACATGCCGGGATGCACGCAGGACAGGCCGCCACCATTGGTGTTCACCGGCAACTCGCCGCCTGGCGCGATGCGGCCGCCCTCGACGAAGCGTCCGCCTTCGCCCTTGGGGCAGAAGCCGAGATCTTCGAGGAACAGGATCGTGTTGATGGTGAACGCGTCATAGACGGCCAGCACGTCGATATCGGACGGCTTCAACCCGGCCTGGGCATAGGCGCGCTTGCCGGAGCGTTCGGCGCCGGTGACGGTCATGTCCGGCATCGAGGAGATGTCCGAATGGGTGATCTCGCCGGCGCCGCCGAGCAGATAGACGGGCTTGGTGACGATATCGCGGGCGCGGTCGGACCGGGTCATGACCACGGCGGCAGCGCCATCGGTGATGAGGCAGGCGTCGCGGACGGTCAGCGGATCGGAGACCATGCGTGCCTTGAGGCAGTCCTCGATCGTCAATTCGCCCTTCTGGTACATGAAGGCTTCGGGATTGAGATTGGCCCAGCCACGCGCGGCGACGGCGACGGCGGCGAGTTGCTCGCGCGTGGTGCCATAGACATGCATGTGGCGCGCGGCGGCGAGGGCGTAGGAGGACATCGGGTTCATCGGCTTGAAGGGGCGGTCATAGATCGGCATCTGCCGCATCGAGACCAGCCCGCCGGCGCCGCTGCGCTGGTTAGAGCCGTACATGACCAGCGCGCAGTCGATATAGCCGGCTTCGAGAGCGAGCGCGGCATAGATGGCGTGGTTGAGGAAGGCCGAGCCGCCGGTGCGGTTATTGTCCACAAGCTTCGGCCGGATGCCGAGATATTCCGCGCCGGCGAGGGTGGAAAGCGGATCATCCGGGGTGGCGAGGAACAGGCCGTCCACATCAGAGAGCTTCAGATTGGCGTCGGCCAGGGCCTTCAGGGCGGCGCGGGTGGCGAGGTCGAGCGGGGTCAGGCCGGGACATTCGCCGATGCCGTAGGTGGCGGCGCCAACGACGGCGGTGCGGCCGCGGGGGAATTTGTCCATTGCTCTCGTCCTATATCCTCGCGCCGGGACCGGGGGCGCCAGCATCACGTGCGGCGGGTATAGGTGCGGTGCGGGCGCTTGCCAACGGGGGCCGGCCTACCGTATCTCGCTGGGCAGGCCCGGATTGGGCATCAGGCAGTCGGATCAGGACCATGAGCGAGACGCAACCAGACCGCGAATATGCCGCCCACCTCGCGGAGGGAAGGTTCATGATCCAGCGCAGCCGCTCATCGGGCCGGCATGTGTTCTATCCGCGCGTGGCCGAGCCGGGCACCGGGGCGGCCGATCTGGAATGGGTGGCCGCGTCGGGCAATGCGACGGTCTATTCGACCACGGTGATCCGCGTGAAGCCGCCGGCGGTGCCTTATAATGTTGCGGTGATCGAGCTTGATGAAGGCCCGCATATGCTCTCCCGCGTGGAAGGCATTGCGCCGGAGGATGTGAAGATCGGCCAGCGCGTGCGTGCCCGCATTGCGGAAGATGC
>CANJOG010000356.1 GCA_947475475.1 Acetobacteraceae bacterium | reverse complement strand
TCGCCTTCGAGCTCGACGCGCAGGCCATTGCCGAAGCCGTAGCCGACGCTACCAAGACCGGCGAAGCCGCCCTTGGTGCCAATATTGCCGAAATCGGTCTGCAGGGTCTGCAGGATGTTGTAGCCGGCGCCAGCGCCGACATAGAGGCCATCAATCTGGGCATGGGCGGCCAGCGGCATAGCGGCCAGCACGGCGGCGCCAAGAAGTGCGTTGCGGAGCTTCATTCTGTTACTCTCCTCTGAAATTCGGCCCGGATCGATCCGGGAAAAGCAGTCGGGCGGCGGCACGGGCCCCACCCGTCAGTGGTGTGAACATTAGCATCGGCGCGGCGAAATAAGAGAGTGCCGAAACTGTTTTAAGGCTCCCTGTGGCGAAAATACAACAGATCACACCACAGATCGGCAACACTGCACGCAAACGTGACCAAAAGCGCCCCATACAATCGTCCAATAATCCCAAGAACCGTGAGCAATGCTCGGATCAGGGTAGAATTTTGGCATCGAAGGGCGGCACGAAATCGGGCGACTCGAATTCCACCACCCAGAGATCGGGGTCCCTCTGTCTCTGACGTGCAACATAAGCATCGGCCACCTCCTCGGCGACCGGCGCCGCCCCGCTCGCCCGCATCCAGGCCAACGCCCCGTCCGTCGCCCGAAGCTGCGACAGCACCACCATGCCGCCTTTCCCACGCAGCAGAACCAGCACGCCGCCGGCGTCCGGATCACCTTTGTTGATCACCATGCCCGGCCGGCCGGCCATATCGGCCCGCCGCAACGCCGCTGAGACAAATATTCCAGTCTTGAGACGCGCTTCCATGTGGCGAGCATACCCCACGGCCCGCCGCCACGCATGCAACAATCCGGCGATTTGATCTGGTCAATCCCGGCGGATTGAGGCTCTCATGCGGCCTTGTCCCACCTCCGGAGTCGGAAAGGTAACGCCCCCATGACGCGCGCCCAGAAAACCGCGCCTGCAAAGGCCCCCGCTTCCATGAAATCAGCCGCGACATCCCTCGCCGCCCTGGCACTTCTCGCCCTGGGCAGCCTCGCCTCTGCCACTGCCAGCGCCCAAGACAAGGTCAATTTCGGCCTCGACTGGAAGGCGGAGCCCGAATATGGCGGCTTCTACCAGGCAGTCGCGACCGGCATCTACAAGAAGCACAATCTGGACGTGACCATCCGCCAGGGCGGCCCGCAGGTGAACCAGGCGCAGCTCCTGCTCGCCGGTCGGCTGGACTTCAATATCTCCGGCAATTCCTTCCTGGTGCTCAACCTGGTGAAGGAAAAGCTCCCCTTCCGCGCCGTCGCCGCCATGTTCCAGAAGGACCCGGCGGTGCTGATCGCCCATCCCGGCCAGGGCAATGACAGTTTTGCCGCGCTGAAGGGCAAGCCGATCATGATCGGCTCGGATACGCGCATTGGCTGGTGGAACTTCCTCAAGGCCAAGTTCGGCTACGATGACAGCCAGATCCGCCCCTACAACTTCAACCTCCAGCCCTTCCTGGCCGACAAGCGCGCCGTCCAGCAGGGCTATGTCAGCTCCGAGCCCTTCTCGATCGAGGAAGCCGCCCAATTCAAGCCGGTGGTCCTGCTGCTCGCTGACGCCGGCTTCACCGGCTATGGCTCGCTGATCACCACCTCGAACAAGATGATCGCCGAGAAGCCTGAACTCGTTCAGCGCTTCCTGAACGCCAGCTTCGAGGGCTGGTATGCCTATCTCTATGGCGACCCGAAGGCCGGCAATGAGCTGATCAAGAAGGACAATCCTGAAATGACCGACGCGCTGATCGCCTATGGGCGAACCGCGCTGAAATCCCACGGCATTGTCGATTCCGGTGACACAACCAAGGGCGGCATCGGCGCCATGAGCGACGCGCGTTGGGCCGATTTCCTCAAGACCATGGCGAGCCAGGGCCTCTATCCGGCCGATCTGCCGGTCAAGACCGGCTATACCTCGCAATTCGTCAACAAGGGCTTCGGCGTCAACCTGCGGAAGAACTGATCGCACGGATCGCCGCTTCTCAATGTTGACCCTCACCGGTGTCGGTCGGCGCTATCCGACCGGCACCATCGCCTTGTCCGGCGTGGACCTGCGGATCGGCCAGGGCGATTTCCTCGCTCTGCTCGGCCCGTCAGGCTGCGGCAAATCCACGCTGCTGCGACTGATCGCCGGCCTCGACGCCCCCGACCAGGGAAGGCTCGACTGGGAGGTGCCGCACGGGCCGGGCGATATCGGCTTCGTCTTCCAGGACGCCACCCTGCTCCCCTGGGCCACCGCCTTCGAGAATGTCTGGCTCCCACTCCGCCTGCGCGGCATCTCCCGCGCCGAGGCCGAGCCGCGTATCCGCGCCGCGCTCGCACGCGTCGGCCTGGCCGATTTCGCCACCGCCCGGCCCTCACAACTCTCCGGCGGCATGCGCATGCGCGTCTCCATCGCCCGCGCTTTGGTCGGTAATCCGAAAATCCTCCTGCTCGACGAACCCTTCGCCGCACTCGACGAATTCACCCGCCACGCGCTCCAGGAGGAATTGCTGGAGATCTGGCAGGCGCTGGGCTGCACCATCGTCTTCGTCACACATTCGATCTACGAGGCCGCCTTCCTCGCCCGCCGCATCGTCATGATGAGCCCTCGCCCCGGTCGCATCGCCAGCGAGATCGAATCGCCTTTGCCCGTTGGCCCTCAGGTCCGCGCCATGGCCGAGTATGCCTCCCTGGTCACCGGGATCGGCGATTCCATGCGACCAGCTTTCGCCAGCGAAGAAGGGGTCCCCTGATGCGCGGCACCGCCCTGAAATTCGCCCCATGGGGCTTCGCGTTGCTGACACTCGTGATCTGGCAGCTTGCCGTCACACTCTCCGAAGTGCCGGCCTATCTCGTCCCCGGCCCGATCGACATCATTGGCGCCTTCATCGCCGATCCGCTGGGCCTGCTCGGCTCGCTGCTCTCCACCCTGGTCGTCACCTTCGTCTCGCTGATCGTCGCCGCCCTGGTCGGCTGCGTGCTGGCCGGGCTGATGGCGGCCTCGCCCTGGGCGCGCGCGGCGATCCAGCCCTGGGCGGTGGTGCTGCAAGTCACACCCATCGTCGCCATCGCGCCGCTGATCATTGTCTGGGTGAATGACCCGTTCACCGCTTTGGTGGTCTGCGCCACCATCGTCGCCTTCTTCCCGGTTTTCTCCTCCACCGCCGCCGGATTGGCCGCCACGCCACGCGAACTGGTGGATCTGTTCCGCCTGAACGGCGCCGGGCGCTGGAGCGAACTCTGGCTGCTCCGCCTGCCCTCCGCTTTGCCCTATTTCCTCGCCGGTCTGCGCATTTCCGGCGGCCTCGCGCTGGTCGGCGCCGTCGTGGCCGAATTCGTCGCCGGCGCAGGCGGCTTCGCTTCGGGGCTGGCCTTCCGCATCCTCGAATCCGGCTACCGGCTGCAAATCCCGCGGATGTTCG
>CANJOG010000355.1 GCA_947475475.1 Acetobacteraceae bacterium | reverse complement strand
GTCGAGGATAATGCCTATAACCCGCAGCGCACCGTCGCCGCGGCGCGCAAGCTGATCTCCAGCGACAATGTGCTCGCCATCGTCAGCCCGAACGGCACCGCGCAGAGTGCCGCCGCCTTCCCCTATGTGCTCGAGGAGGAAAAAGTCCCCTTCCTCAACCCCTATGCCGGCGCGCTGGAATGGTATTACCCACCGCGCGACAATCTGTTCGGCGTGCAGATTCCCTATGAATTCCAGGCCAACGCTGCCGGCCAGATCGCCGTGCGCGACGGCGCGACCAAGGTCATCATGGTTCACTCCGCTCTGCCCGCCTTCGAGAACATCGCCAAGCATACTGAGGCCGGCATCAAGGCCGCCGCAACCAAGGCCGGCAAGAACATCCCGGTCGAGTTCATGGCCGTGAAATTCGGCACCCAGGATTTCGCCCCCATCGCGATCGACATCGTCAAGCGCCAGCCCACCGCCATCGTGTACTACATGGTACATTCCGAAATCGCCAATCTGATCAAGGAACAAAAGAAACAGGGCTTCACGGCGAAGAATTACAGCTACGGCCCCACCGCGCAGAACTCCTTCATCGACCTGGCTGGCGATGCCTCGGAAGGCTTCACCGTCACCTCTTTCATCGTGCCGCCCGATTCCGACACGCCGGCCGTGCGCGAATATCGCGACGCGCTGGCCAAATATGCGCCTGGTGAGAAGCCGGACTTTGCCTCTCTGACCTCCTATGGCGGCACCAAAATTGTCGGCGAGGCGATCCGCCGGGTCACCGGCCCGCTCACACGCCAGTCCCTCGTCGCGGCCATGGAAACGATCAAGGATTTCGACACCGGGATCTTCCCGCCCGTCACCTATTCGGCAACCCAGCATATGGGCGCGAACAAGATCTATCCGGTGCAGGTCCGCGGCGGCAAATGGGTCAGCGCCGGCCCGGCCATGGAAGCCGGCCAGTAAGGTCACCGGCGCATCCGGCCTCGCCCGGATGCGCCGCCTCTATGCAATTCTGGAACGAAAACGCCGTTCTGAATTTTCGTAATCCCTGAGAGCGCGACACACGAACTATTTTGCCGCGCACGCCTTCATCCCGCTTGTCACACCGGTCAGGTCGGCTAGACACATCAGACTGGGCAGCAGCAAGCTGCGACCAAACAGACACGTCACGCCGCACTCAGACGGCGGACACACGGGAGCACAAACAATGTCCGCCAGGACTCCGACCACGTTGCCGCGCCGCGCGGCCCTTGCCGGCCTCGCCGCCCTCAGTCTTGCAGCAATCGGTCTTGCCACCGGCCTCACCGCCACACCGGCCAAGGCGCAAGATGGGCCGGGTGTCACCGCCACCGAGATCAAGCTCGGCGCCTGGATGCCGCTCACCGGCCCGGTCGCCATCATCGGCGTGCCGCAGCGCGCCGGCTCGGACGCGTATTTCAATCTCCTGAACTCCCAGGGCGGCATCAAGGGCCGCAAGATTTCCTACCTGGTCGAGGATAATGCCTATAACCCGCAGCGCACCGTCGCCGCGGCGCGCAAGCTGATCTCCAGCGACAATGTGCTCGCCATCGTCAGCCCCAACGGCACCGCCCAATCCTCCGCGGCAATGCCCTATGTGCTCGATGAGGAAAAAGTCCCCCTCCTCAACCCCTATGCCGGTGCGATGGACTGGTACTATCCGCCGCGCGCGAATATGTATGGCGTGCAGATCCCCTTCGAGCGCCATGCCTTCGCACTCGGCCGCATGGCCGACCAGGACGGCGCCGGCAAAGTCCTGGTGATGTATTCCGCCCTGCCCGCCTTCGAAAACGTCGCCATCAATGTAGAGCCCGGCGTCAAGGCGGGTGCTGCCGGCAAGTCCATTCCGGTCGAATTGCTGCCGGTGAAATTCGGCACCCAGGATTTCGCCCCCATCGCGCTCGACATCATCAAGCGCAAGCCGACCTCGATCATCTATTTCGCCGTGCTCAGCGAAATTGCCAATCTGATCAAGGAGCTCAAGAAGCAGGGCTTCAGCGCGCAGAATTACAGCTACGGCCCGACCGCGCAGATGACTCTGATCGATCTCGGCGGCGATGCGGTGGATGGCATCAAGGTCACCTCCATCACCGTGCCGCCTGATGCCGACACGCCGGCCGTGCGCGAATATCGTGAGGCGCTGGCGAAAGTCGCACCGAATGAAAAGCCGGACTTCGCCTCGCTGACCGCCTATGCCCAGGTCAAGATCGTCGCCGAGGCGATCCGCCGCGTGAATGGCCCGCTGAACCGCCAAACCCTCGTTGCCGCCATGGAGACGCTGAAGGATTATGAAACCGGCATCTACCCGCCGGTCACCTACAGCGCCACCGAGCATATGGGCTCGAACAAATTCTATCCGGTGCAGCTCAAGGCGGGAAAATGGGTCTCGCTCGGCCCGGCCATCCCGGTCGGCCAGTAAGCCTGCCCGATCCATCCGGCGGGGGTGCCCACCATCCCCGCCGGATGACCCGCTTTGCCCCGCACCCTTCGGGACCTATCCCCACGTGACCGAAATCGCCGCCGTCATTCTCTCCGGCCTTGTCAGTGGCGCGACCTACGCGCTGCTCGCACTCGCCATCGTCATCATCTTCCGTTCCACCGACACGGTGAACTTCGCCGTCGGCGATATCGGCACGCTTGGCGTGATGCTGGCCTTCCAGGCCATGCAGATGGGCGTGCCCGCCTGGGCCGGATTACTGCTCGCCTTCGCGCTTGCCGGGCTGATCGGCGTCGCGGTGGAATGGACGCTCATCCGGCCACTTGGTCACGGACCACAAGTGCTGTTCGTCGCCCTCGTTGTCACCATCGGACTTGGGCTTCTCATCCATGCTGGCATCCTGTTCGGCTTCGGCGCCCGCAACCAGCCTTTCCCCGCTCTGCTGGACGGCACCACCACCATCTTCGGCCTCGCCGTCTCACTCAACCGCGTGCTGGCCGGCGGTATCGCCGTAGCGCTGATGCTCGGCATCGCCTGGTTCTTCCGCGTCACCCCGATCGGCATCGCCATGCGCGCCGCCGCCGACGACGGCTTCGCCGCCCGCATGATCGGCATTTCGCCCCGCCGCGTCGCCTCCATCGCCTGGTTCGTGGGCTGCGGCCTCGGCGCCGTCGCCGCCTTCTTCCTCGCCGCCGATGCCTCGCTCTCCGTCAATCTCACCCTCGCCCCGCTGTTCCGCGCCTTCGCCGGCGTCTTCCTCGGTGGCCTGACCTCCATGCCCGGCGCGGCCGCCGGCGGCTTTGCCATCGGCATCCTCGACAATATCGCCGGGCGCTACATCTCCGCCTCCTTCCGCGACACCATCGTCTTTTCGGTCATCGTGCTGATCCTGTTCCTGCGCCCCTCCGGCTTCCTCGGTAGCGGCCGCAAGGAGCGCGTCTGATGAACCAGAACATCCGCTTGGGCGTCATCATCGCCATCGGCATCATCGCCGCTTTGC
>CANJOG010000354.1 GCA_947475475.1 Acetobacteraceae bacterium | reverse complement strand
GATGCGTTCGGCGAGTTGGACGGGGCGTTCGGGCTTGTCGATACCGAGCGAGACGTTTTCCAGCACAGTCATCGCCTCGAACAGCGAGAAATGCTGGAACACCATGCCGATGCCGAGTGCGCGGGCGGCATGCGGATCGGTGATGCGGACGGGCGCGCCATCCCATTCAATGCTGCCCTCGTCGGGATGCAGAATGCCGTAGATGATCTTCACCAGCGTCGATTTGCCGGCGCCGTTTTCTCCAAGCAATGCGTGAATTTCACCAGGTGCGACATCGAGCGTGACATCCGCATTGGCGATCACGCCGGGAAAGCGCTTGGTAATGCCGGTGAGCGCGATACGCGGGGTCATGCCGTGAATAAGCTCCAGCAATCCGGGCTCAACGCGGCGCGCGCGTGCGGTTGGGGGGGTGGAGCATGGGCAGGCCTCCTGCGGCGATGGGGCATAAGGCGACTCGTTGCCGGGGCAACTCTATCATGGTCACTCAAGGGAATGACCGAGGCAAGTGTCTAAGCAATTGTTATGCCCCGGAAGCCCCGCTCCGCGATCAGGCGGCGATCAATGCCGCAGCGTGACGGTTATGCTCACGGATGGTGCGCTCCATGTCGATGGTGACGATGGCGCCGTCGCTGACCACCGGCTTGCCATGCACATAGGTGTGGCGGGCCGGTTGCGGGGCGCAAAACACGACGGCGGCGACCGGATCGGCCAGGGCGCCGGCGAAGGCGCCGACATTGAGATCGATGCTGAAGAAATCAGCGCATTTTCCAGCCTCCAGCGCACCGATATCGCTCCGGCCGAGCACGGAGGCGCCGCCGCGCGTGGCGATTTCCAGCACGTCGCGGGCGGACATGAAGGGCTGCCCCTCAGTGCGCAGCCGGGCCAGGAGCATGGCCTGGCGGGTTTCGGCGAGCAGGTTGCAAGCATCATTGCTGGCCGAGCCGTCTACCCCCAGCCCGACACGGACGCCGGCATTGCGGTATTTGCGGAGCGGCGCGATGCCGGAGCCGAGCCGCATATTGGAGCTGGGGCAATGGCAGACGCCGGTGCCGTGACGGGCAAAATACGCGATCTCGGCGTC
This sequence comes from Acetobacteraceae bacterium, assembly GCA_947475475.1. Lineage (GTDB taxonomy): Bacteria > Pseudomonadota > Alphaproteobacteria > Acetobacterales > Acetobacteraceae > CANJOG01. The sequence goes on along the minus strand of CANJOG010000354.1, from coordinate 2,368 downwards.
ATTCACATGCACCGCATGGGCGTACCAGACGTCATCGCCTTGCCAGCCGAGACTTTCCATATAGGCGACCGGGCGGGCGCCGTAGGTGCGCTGGGTGAACTCCTCCTCGTCGATCGTCTCGCAGAGATGGGTATGCAGGCGCACGCCCTTGGAGCGGGCCAGCACCGCCTGGGCGCGCATCAGTTCGGGCGTGACGGAAAAGGGCGAGCAGGGGGCGAGCACGATCTGCTGCAACGCGCCGGGATTGGGATTGTGATAGCGGGCAATGACGCGCTCACTATCGGCCATGATGTCGTCTTCCTGTTCAACACATTCATCGGGCGGCAGGCCGCCTTTCGATTGGCCGAGCGACATCGAGCCGCGTGAGGCGACGTAGCGCATGCCGATCTCGGCGGCCGCACCAATCTGGTCATCGATACGGCAGCCATTGCGGAAGAGATAGGCGTGATCAAACACAGTGGTGCAGCCGGAGCGGGCGAGTTCGGACATGCCGATCAGAGTTGCCGTGCGCGAGGCCTCCGGCGTGCGGCGGGCCCAGATGCGGTAATGCGCGCGCAGCCAGTCGAACAGGCCGGCATTCTGCCCTTCCGGCAGGGCGCGGGTGAGCACCTGGTCGAGATGGTGGTGGCAATTCACCAGGCCGGGCAGAAGGATCTGGCCGGAGAGATCGAGCACCGCGTCGGCGGTGGTCGGCAGGCTCTCGGTTGGGCCGACCAGTTCGATGAACCCGTCGCGCGCAAAGAGCCCGCCGCCCGGAATTTCGCGGCGTGTCGCATCCATGGTGACAAGCATGGCGGCGTTACGAACTAGCAGCGTGCTCATGCGAGGCTCCGGAATTTCTCGGTGATCTCATCAAGCGGCGTGCCACAGGGGCGGCGCAGTGTGGACCGCGGGAGAGGACGCGGCTGCTGCTTTTCGGAGCAGCACTGCCGGTTTGCGATGCAGATGCACGCGCGCCTCATCCCAGCGGACCGGGGCGCAGGAACGTGCCGGGATCGAGCCGATGGACATCGGCGATCAGAGCGCCCAGGCGAGCCGCCGCGTGGTCGAGCAGTCGCTCACCGAAATCAGCCGTCGCCGCCGATGCATCGCCAAGTGCGCCGGATGGGTGCAGATCCTGGGTGAGCCAGCCGATCTGGGTGACGCCTTCAGGCTCCAGCACCATGTTGTCAGTGGCGCGATCGATCCAGGCGCTGCGGAAATCCTCGGCGCGATCCATGCGTACCAGATCGGGGCGGATCGCTAGCATGATGGAGGTTTCGATCAGCCCGCCATGATAGCCATGCTTGCGTTCTGCGGCGGAGATGGTGAGGCCGTCCGGCAGGCCGAGGCGGCCGGCGAAGCAGGACACGGCAAGCATCCCCGCCTCATCACGTAGGCGACGGCAAACGATTTCCGAAATCGGCGGATTACCGCCATGGGTGTTGAACAGGATCAACTTGGTGATACCGGCACGCGCGACGGAGTGGCCAATCGACGTCCAGAGTGCGATCAGCGTTTCCGCGCTGGCCGTCAGCGTGCCGGGGAAGCGCGTATGTTCCACCGAATGGCCGATCACCTGCATCGGCAAGGTGCAGGCAGGTATCGCATCGGGAAGTTTCAGGAGAGCGCGGGCGAGAATTGCCTGGTTGATCAGCGCGTCGACGCCGAGCGGCAGATGTGGACCGTGCTGCTCGATGGCGGCGATCGGCAGGATGGCGATCCGCTTCGGCGCATCGCCGGCGAGATCGGTCCAGGCTAAATCTTGCCATGCGCGGGCCATCGTCATGCGTGGCGCTCCGGTGTGGACAGGTCATGGCACGGCGCGTGCCTGACCGGTGGAAAGAATGGACATACAGATGCGCCGGATCATGATTTCTGACCAGAGGCCCCGCGTGGGCGATGCGTCATGTTGACCACGCGCCAGAAGGTGTTGCGCCGGTTCTGGTATGCGACGGTAAAGCTGGATGCGATCGCCGCCGGACCGGTGCCATTTCGCCTGATGGGTGAGGATATCGTGATCTTTGCCGGCATCGATGGTGCGCCCGTGGCGTTGCGGGACCGGTGCTGTCATCGCACCGCGAAGCTCTCGCGCGGCTGGGTTGAGGACGGGCAGATTGTCTGCGGCTATCACGGCTGGACCTATGGCAGCGACGGCAAGCTGGCACGGATTCCGCAATTCGAGCCGGATCGGAAATTGCCCGATCATCGCGTGGAGTCGTTTCATTGTTGATTTCCACTGAGACCTGACCCGGGATGGCGGAAATTTTCACTGAGAACTGACCCATGTTTTGACCTCCCCCTGACTGACTGGTCGGGGGATCCAGGAGTGATCGACATGGCGTTATTGAGCGTAATTCGTCGCTGGCACTTTCGGCAGCACATTCCG
>CANJOG010000353.1 GCA_947475475.1 Acetobacteraceae bacterium | reverse complement strand
TGTGAGGAGGCGGCGTGCCCGAATATTGGGGAATGTTGGTCCCAGCGGCATGCCACCATGATGATCATGGGCGAGATCTGCACGCGGGCCTGTTCGTTCTGCAATATCCGGACGGGGCAGCCGAACGCTCTGGAGGCTGATGAGCCGGCGCGGGTGGCGGATGCGGTGGTCAAGCTGGGCTTGCGGCATGTGGTCATCACCTCGGTGGACCGGGATGACCTGGCGGATGGCGGGGCGGCGCATATTGCGGCGACGATCCTGGCGGTTCGCGCGGCCTCTCCGGGGACGACGATTGAGGTGCTGACGCCGGATTTCCTGCGCAAGAAGGGCGCTTTGGAGCTTGTGGTGGCGGCGCGGCCGGATGTGTTCAATCATAATCTGGAGACGGTGCCGCGGCTCTACCCGACGATCCGGCCGGGGGCGCGGTATTACCAGTCTCTGCGGCTGCTGGACCGGGTGAAGCAACTCGATCCGTCGATCTTCACCAAGTCCGGGCTGATGGTGGGGCTGGGCGAGGAGCGGGGCGAGATTTTGCAGGTGATGGACGATCTGCGGGTCGCGGAGGTCGATTTCCTCACCATCGGGCAGTATTTGCAGCCGACGGTGAAGCATGCGGCGATCGAGCGGTTCGTGCATCCGGATGAGTTTGCCGAGTATGCGTCGCTGGCGCGCGCGAAGGGGTTTTTGCTGGTGAGTTCGACGCCGCTGACGCGCAGTTCCTATCACGCGGATTCGGACTTTTCCGACCTGCGCGCAGCGCGCGAGAAGATGCTCGCCCCCCGGGAAACAATGACTCCCTGACATGCCGAGCCACGCTGAACGCAAATTCGTGCCTTACCGGCCGGACCAGATGTTCGAACTGGTCGCCGATGTGGCGAAGTATCCGCAATTCCTGCCCTGGTGCGTGGGCGCGCGGGTGCGGAGCCGGTCTGAGAGCGAGCAGGTGGCCGATCTGATCATCGGTTTTGGTCCGTTCCGCGAGAGCTTTACCAGCCGGGTCGGCATGACGCGGCCGGGGCTGATCACGGTGCGGTATGAGAACGGGCCGTTCAAGTTCTTGGAGAACCGTTGGCGGTTCGAGCCGGCGGCGGATGGGTGCGAGATCGATTTTTACGTCGATTTCGAGTTCCGTTCGCGTGTGCTGCAAGCGGCCATCGGGACGGTGTTTGGCGAGGCGGTGCACCGGATGGTGGCGGCCTTCATCAAGCGGGCCGATGTGCTGTATGGCCCGCCCCCGGCGACGGTGCATGTCACGCCGGCGCTCACTCCAGATCCGGCGCGGCGATAGCGTCGGGAAATGCAAGGAAAACCGCCATGACCGCTCCTGATTTCCCTGATGGCGTGGCGCTGGTCGTGGGTGCTGCTGGTGCGCTGGGGGCTGCCTCCTGCCGGGCGCTGGCGCGGGCGGGGTCCGATCTGGCGCTGACCTGGCGCAGCAAGGAGGCGCCGGTGCTGGAGCTGGCAGCGGAACTGGCGGGACATGACAGGCCGGGACAGGGGCGGGTGCTGAGCTCGCATCGCTGCGATCTGGCGGATCGGACGGCGCCGGCGGCGCTGATTGCCGAGGTGCTGGCGCAGCGCGGGGCGATCCACACGCTGGTGTTCGCCGCCGGGGCCGATCTTGGCACGCCGTGGTTTGCCGAGACCGGCACGGCGGAATGGGAGCAGGCGGTCACGATCGACGTGCACGGGTTCTTCCATCTTGCCCAGGCCATCCTGCCGCATTTCCGCGCCCGTGGCGGCGGGGCGATCGTGGCGGTGACGACGGGGGCGACGAGCCGCCTGCCGCCGCGGGACGTGCTGTCGGCGGCGCCCAAGGCGGCGGTTGAGACGATGGTGAAGGCGATTGCCCGCGAGGAGGGGCGCAACGGTATCCGCGCCAATGCGGTGGCCCCTGGCTGGATCGAGTCAGGTCTTGGCGCGCGGATGTTGCAGGAGGCGCATGCGGGGGATGCCAGCCGGGTCGTGAAGGCCATTCCGCTGCGCCGGCTGGGAAGGGCGGAGGATATTGGCGAGGCGGTGGCCTATATGGCGTCCGCGCGGGCGAGCTTCATCACCGGGCAGGTGCTGACCGTCGATGGTGGGGCTAACATTTAGCCGGGTGCGTAGGCGCGCAGGATCGTCTCGACGGTCCGCGTCACGGCAGCCTCGATTTCGGCGTCGGTGATGGTTTCCTGGCCGATGATGGCGCGCAGGAACAGGGCGCCGCGCAGCATGGCACCGAACTGGTCGGCGGCGGCGAGCGGGTCTGGCACGGCGAGTTCGCCGGCATCGCGCAGGCGGGCGAAGATGCCGGCCATCCACTCCATGCCGCCTTGCGGGCCGGCCTGGTAGAAGCTGCGGCCGAGTTCGGGCGAGCGCGGGCTTTCGGTGATCACACTGCGGAAGGCGGCAAGCGTCTCGGGGCGCAGGAAGAAGCGCAACAGGCGGTTGCCGATGAGCGTCAGATGGGTGCGCGCATGCGGGGTGGCATCGGCGGGCATTGGCTCGTCGAGGTCCCATTTGGCGCGGCAGGTTTGCCCGACGATTTCGCCGAACAGCACTTCCTTGGAGGCAAAATAGGCATAGAGCGTCGCCTTGGAGACATTCGAGGCGCGGGCGACGGCGTCCATCGAGGTGGCGGCGAACCCGCCGGCGAGGAACAGGCCGGTGGCGGCGGCGATGATCTGGGCGCGCTTGCCATGCGGATCGTCCGGCAGTTTGGGGCCGGCATCTTCGGCAGCGGGGCGGTGCAGGGTTTCGGACATGATCCCCGATATAGGCGCGGCGCTGGCATTCGTCCAGAGTGAACTGAACGGTTCAGTTTAGTCTTGACGATGGGGTTGGGAGGTCTATATTCGGGTGAACTGAACAGTTCAGTCTATCCTGCGGTGACCGAGATGAACGCTGTGAACGAAAAGCCCTCCCCCCAGACCGCTGAGAGGCAGAGCCTTGCGGCACCGTTGGCGCCCCGGAAATCCGGGCTGCGCAAGAAGCTGCTTGGCATCGGCATTCCGCTGGTGGTGATTATCGGCGGGGTGCTGACCGCCTCCTGGTGGCTGACCGAGGCGCGCTATATCGAGAGCACCGATAATGCCTATGTGCAGGGCGATATCGCGGTCCTCAGCACGCGGGTCGATGGCGTGGTGGCAGAAATCCTGGTGGGCGACAACCAGGCCGTGCGCGCGGGTGATCCGCTGATCCGCATCGATGCCGCGGACTGGCAGGTGCGGCTGGATCAGGCCGCGGCGGCGCTCGCCGAGGCGCGGGCGAGTGTGGTGACGGCGCGGATGCAGACCGAGCAGGCGCGCTCCGCCATTGCCCAGACCGAGACGGCAATTGCTCAGGCCGAGGCGGAGCGGGCGCGGGCGACGTCGGAGGCCAATCGCTCCAGCGCGCTGGTGGCCGGCGGGATTGTATCGCGTCAGGCGAATGAGAATGCGGTGGCCAATGAGCGCAAGGCCGAGGCGG
>CANJOG010000352.1 GCA_947475475.1 Acetobacteraceae bacterium | reverse complement strand
TGGTCCTGGCGGAGCTGGGCTTCGAGCTGGGCGACGACGGCTTTTTGCGTGTCCGATTGCTGGGCCGAGGCATAGGCAGTCTGGGCGAGTTTCTGGTAGCGGGCGAGATCGAGCCTGGCATTGGCGAGATTGGCTTCGTCCTGCGCCTTCTTGGCGCTTACCTGGTCGAGGGCTGCCTGGTAGGGGCGCGGGTCGATGCGGGCGAGGATGTCGCCGGCGCGGACTTCCTGGCCTTCCTGAAAGCCGACCTCGACTAGCGGGCCCTCGATCATGGCGCGCAGGACGACGCTGCTGGAGGCCTGCACGGTGCCGATGGAATCGAACCAGACCGGAATGTCGGCTCGGCTGGCCGGGGCCGTGAGGACGGGGATAGGGCCGGAGGCGCCGGGGCCGCGCCTGCCGCCTGGGGTGGTGGAGGCCGGCTGGCCATTCGCCTGGGCGGTCTGGGCAGGCTGCGGGCGCAGTTTTGCCCACCAGTACCAGCCACCGCCGGCAAGCGCGATCACGACAAGCAGAAAAAGCGCGAAGCGCCGCATCGGAATTCTTTCAGCCTTGCGGCGCGGGCAGGGTCCAGCCGCCGCCCAGCGCCTTGTAGAGATTGATGACCGAGAGCATGCGCGCCAGGCGCACCTGGGCGAGATTGTCCTGCGCGTTATAGAGCGAGGCCTGGGTATTCAGCAGGGTGGTGACATCGATCGTGCCGGCATCGAGCCTGGCGCGCGAGATCAGCACGGCGCGTTCGGCCGATGCCACGGCGCGGCGTTGCAGGTCTTCCTGTTCGGTGTTCTCGGCGACCGCGCTCAGCGCGTTCTCGGTATCGGTGAAGGCTTGAAGGACGGATTTGCGATAGGTGGCGACCAGCTCGTCGGACTGGGCGCGGCTCAGGGCCAGCTGGCCGGATCGCTGGCCGCCATCGAAGAGCGGGGCGGTGATATTGGCGGCCAGCGTGGTGGCGAAGGCGCCGGGGCCGAACAGGGCGGAGAGCGCAGTGCTCTGCCAGCCGCCTGAGCCAGTCAGCACGATGGAGGGATAGAAGGCGGCGCGGGCGGCGCGGATATTGGCGCTCGCACCTTTGAGACGGGCCTCGGCGGCGGCGATGTCCGGGCGGCGGGCCAGCAATTCCGACGGGAGTCCCGGGACGACGTTGGGGACCGGCAGATTGGTCAACGATCCGGGACGTGGGGTGACAGCTTCCGGTGGGCGGCCGAGCAATATGCCCAGCCCGTTGACTGCCTGCTGGATTTGCAGACGCAGGCCGGGGATGGCGGCGCGCTGGCTGGCGGCCAGGGTTTCCTGCTGGGCGACATCCAGCGCGGTGGCGGTGCCGGCATCGAGGCGGGCACGGATAACCTGAAGAATCTGCTCAGCATCGGCGAGATTGCGTTCAGCGACGGCGAGTCGGTCGGTGGTGCCGAGAGCCTGGAACCAGGTGGAGGCGACCGCTGTGGTGACGGTGAGCGCCACTGATTCCTGGTCGAAACGGCTGGCGATGGCCTGGGCGAGCTGGGAATCGGTCAGTGCCTGGGTGCGGCCCCAGAAATCGACCTGCCAGGAGATATCGGGGCCGACCGAATAGGAGCGCAGGTCCAGCATCCGCGAGCTGCTGCCGCCGCGTGTGGCGCGGGATGCGGATTCGCGGGTGAAGCTGCCGGAGCCGCCGAGCGAGACGCTGGGCAGCAATGGCGCGCCGGCGATGCGAAGCTGGGCATCGGCCTGGGCGATGCGGGCGGCGGCGGCGGCGAGGTCGGTGTTATTGGCGCGGGCCTGGGCGATCAGCGAGTCCAGCGTCGCATCGCCGAAGCCGCGCCACCAGCTGGCATCTGGCCAGGCGGCCGGCGCGGTGGCGGCACTGGCGCGGAATTCGGCGGGGATTTCGAGCGCGGACTGCTCATAGCGCGGGCCGAGCGCGCAGGCGGTCAGACTCGCCGCCAGCGCCGTGGCGCAGGCGAGTCGCGCCGTGAGGGCACGCAATCTGGCGGATTGTCGGCACGCGTCGATGGGAGTCTCCTGGGTCAGGCGCCGCGGCGGCGGCGATTGGTCGGATCGCTCAAGTCGGGGTCGTTTTATCTGGGCATGTAACGCGCCCATGTCAGCCTCGTCACGGAGCTTGGTCATTAGGCAGCGCGCGGCGGTTCATACCAGGGTGAAGCGTTTAGCCGATCATTCCGTTGCCGTGAAACAATCTTGCGCGGTGCGACCCGTTGTGAGACTCATCATTAAAACATGGTCTTCGTGGGGGGACCATCCAAGGAGGCGCCGCCGCGTGTCGGATATCATTCTGGAAACCCGGGGACTATCCAAGGAGTTCCGTGGGTTCTTCGCAGTCAGCAATGTCGATCTCAAGGTTCGCCGGGGCAGCATCCATGCCCTGATCGGCCCGAATGGCGCCGGCAAGACCACCTGTTTCAACCTGCTGACCAAATTTTTGCAGCCAACGTCGGGCTCCATCAGCTTTGAGGGCCAGGACATCACCCGGATGGACGCGCCGGATGTGGCGCGGATGGGGATGATCCGAAGCTTTCAGATTTCGGCTGTATTCAGCCATCTGACGGTGCTGGAGAATGTCCGGGTGGCCTTGCAGCGCGAGCGTGGCGGGTCGTTTGATTTCTGGCGGTCGGAAAGCGTGCTGTCGGTCTATGACGATCGGGCGCGGCAGCTGCTGTTCGATGTTGGCCTGTCCGGCTATGCCGATGTGCAGGCTGGCCAGCTCCCCTATGGCCGCAAGCGGGCGCTGGAACTCGCCACCACGCTGGCGCTCGATCCGCCGATGCTGCTGCTCGATGAGCCGACGGCGGGCATGGCGCATGACGATGTCGAGCGCATCGTGGCGCTGATCAAGCGGGTGCGCGAGGGCCGGACCATCCTGATGGTCGAGCATAATCTCTCGGTGGTTGAAGGCCTGTGCGACATCGTGACCGTGCTGACGCGCGGCAGTGTGCTGGCCGAGGGCGATTACAACACGGTGTCGCGCAATCCGGACGTGGTGGCGGCGTATCTGGGGACCGAAGATGCTTGAGATCAAACAGCTTCATTCCTGGTACGGCGAAAGCCACATCCTGCACGGCGTCGATCTTGAAGTCCGCGAGGGCGAGGTGGTGACGCTACTGGGCCGCAATGGCGCGGGTAAGACGACGACCATGAAGTCGATCATGGGGCTGGTGCCGAAGCGCCAGGGCAGTATCCGCTATCGCGGCGGCGAGATGATCAGCCGCCGGCCTGATCTGGTGGCGCGGTCGGGCATTGCCTATTGCCCGGAAGAGCGCGGCATATTCTCCTCGCTCGATGTGACCGAGAATCTGATGCTGCCGCCGGTGGTGCATCCGGGCGGGCTCGATCTGAACACGATATACACACTGTTTCCGAATCTGAAGGAACGCGCCGCCAGCCAGGGCACCAAGCTGTCAGGTGGCGAGCAGCAGATGCTGGCGATTGCCCGCATCCTGCGCACCGGG
>CANJOG010000351.1 GCA_947475475.1 Acetobacteraceae bacterium | reverse complement strand
TACTCGTCCCTGATCGCCGTCCCGATCCGGCGCAGCGGCCATACGCTTGGTGTGCTGACCGTCCAGAACCGCACCCCCCGACGTTACGACGAGGAGGAGGTGGAGGTTCTGGAGACCATCGCCATGCTGGTGGCCGAATTGCTGGCGGCCTCCGGTGTCAAGGATGGGGATGACGAGGCGGTCGGGGTCACCGGCTCGCGTGTGTTTGACGCCGTGGTGCTGGCGCCCGGGCTCGCCATGGGGCCGGTGCATGTGCTCGGCACCACCCATGCCCCCAAGCGGCTGCTCGCCGATGATCCGCAGGCGGAATTGCGCCGGCTGGATGCCGCTACCGAGAAGATGCGGCGTGGCCTGGATGTTCTGATCGAGCAGCAAGCCCCCGATGGCGAGGCGCCACGCGAAATCCTCGAAGCCTATCGCGTGATTGCGTCCGATCCGGGCTTTCTGCGCCGCATTGGCGAGGCGGTGAAGGCAGGGCTTACCGCCGAGGCCGCGGTCTGGCGCGTCGCTGGGGAGGTGCGCGAACGGATGCGGCGCATTTCCGACCCTTATCTGCGCGAGCGCCTGGCCGATATGGAAGATCTCGCGGCAAGGCTGGCGACCGCGCTGACCGGCGATACCGGGCCGGAGACGATCCCGCCCGGCACCATCCTGGTCGCCCGCCGGCTCGGCCCGGCGCAATTGCTGGACTGGTACGGGCGCGGCATTGCCGGGGTGGTGATTGAGGAGGGCAGCCCCTCCGGCCATGCCGCCATCATGGCCCGCGCCTTGGACATTCCCACCCTCGGCGGCGCGCGTGGCCTGCTGGAATCCGCCGATGCGGGGGACGAGGCGGTGCTGGATGCCGAGGAAGGCCAGTTCATCCTGCGCCCCGAGCCGGATCTGCGCCTCGGCTACGAACACGCTATGGACGCGCGGCGTGAGCGGCAGGCGGGGTTTGCCGCGTTGCGCGATGTGCCCTCTCTCAGCCGCGATGGCGAGCGGGTGCGGCTGATGATCAATATCGGCCTGGCTATGGAACTGGACCAGCTTGACCGCACCGGGGCCGAGGGGATCGGCCTGTTCCGCACCGAAATCGCCATGCTGGCGCGCGGTGGGGTGGCCGATGTGGCCGAGCAGGCGGCGATCTATTCCCGCGTGCTCGATGCGGCGGGTGACCGGCCAGTGATCTTCCGCACGCTCGATCTCGGCGGCGACAAGCTGTTGCCCGATGCGCCGCCGCCGGAGGAGGAAAACCCCGCTATGGGCTGGCGCTCGCTCCGTGTGGCGCTGGACCGGCCGGTGCTGCTGCGCCGGCAATTGCGCGCTTTGCTTCTGGCCGCTGCCGGGCGGAAACTCTCCGTCATGTTCCCGATGGTCGCCACCATCGCCGAATTCCGCCAAGCCCGCGCGGTGCTGACCGCCGAGGCGGCGCGGGTGCGGCCGGGGCCGTCGGAGATCTCCATTGGCACGATGCTGGAAGTGCCGGCTTTGTTGTTCCAGATTCCGGCGCTGCTGCGCGAATGTGACTTCATCTCGGTCGGCACTAATGACCTGATGCAGTTCTTCTTCGCCGCCGATCGCGGCTCCCCGGCGCTGGCCGGGCGCTACGACCTGCTGTCGGCGCCGGTGCTGGATGCGCTGGGCGGCCTGGCGACTCTGGCAGGCGCGGCTGGTGTCCCGGTCTCGGTCTGCGGCGAGGCCGCGTCGCGGCCGCTGGAGGCGCTGGTGCTGGCATCACTTGGCTATGAGACGCTGTCCATGCCGGCCCCTTCGGTGCTGCCGGTCAAGGCGGCACTGCTCGGGACCGATCTTGGCGCGCTGCGTACGATGTTGACATCCTTGCGCCGCAGCGGTGTTGAAGAGGCGAGCCTGCGGGAGCCTCTGCTCGCCTGGCTGCGCGAACAGGGCGCGCCGATATAACTTGGGTGCTTTAACTTGAGTAATAACCACGCGGCCCGCTGATGCGTTCGCGGCCCCACGCGTGACCGACCCCTGTCGCCCGCTCGTCCCATCGCCAGCGCCAGATTGCGGTCAAATGAAATACTCCAGTTGAGATCAATTATCCCCATGATATTGGCCCACTGTTTGTCTTAGGCAGTTGGCAAGCAGGGGTGAACGGGGTTACATCCCGGCGCCCGCTTCTGGCGGGGCGTTGTCACGCGCGGCTAGTTGTGGATGCGGTTCCGGAAACGGTGCCTGTCATCCCGGCACAGACGTCGCCTGATGGCGTGGAGAGAAGCGGCCGTCGTTCAAGGCTGGCATACATAAACTGGATCAGCGGATTTCAACCGCGGGCGCGCAAAGGGCGTGGGGCGACTTCGTGGTGGGACTGAAAACGAAACATCTGGCTGGCAGAAAGTTCGGCGCCAAGCGGACCAAATGGTCCGATGTGGACGCTGCTGATGTCGTCACGCCATCGGCGCGGCTGGGTGCCGATCTGCGCGTCGCGCGCGAACGGCTGGGCTGGGCCCTGGCGGACGTTGCCGCTGGCCTGCGCATTCGCCGGGCCTATCTGGAGGCGCTGGAGGAGGGCCGGGTGGAGGATATCCCCGGCACCGCCTATGCGCTTGGTTATCTCCGCTCCTACGCCGCGTCGCTGGGCCTCGATCCGGACGAGATGAGCCGGCGTTTCCGCGCCGCGACCGACGAGGATCATCGCAAGACCGAGCTGGTTTTTCCCGCGCCGGTCGCCAGCCGTGCGGTTCCGGCGGGTGCCGTGGTGCTGCTCGGTGCGGCGTTGGCGGTGGGCGCCTATATTGGCTGGTATCGGATGACCGGGGATGCGCTGCCGCGCCAGGTCAGTGTGCAGCCGGTGCCGGAACGCCTCGCCGGCCTCGCACCGAGCCCGCCGAGCATTCAGCTCGCTCCGGCCCCGGCAGCGTCCGGCGGGTCGGTATCCGCCGAGCCGGTCTATATCATGCCGAGTGTGCCGCCCTCCCAGGCTGCTGCCGCAATCCCTGTTCTGGCTCCACACGCACCCGCTGCCCCGATCCTTGCGCCAGCCACAGCCGCCCCGGCCGCCCCGGTTGCCGAGAGCACGCCCGCCGTAGATGCCGATACGCGCATCCAGGTCCGCGCCAAGGCCGATAGCTGGATCCAGGTGCGCGACAAGCAGGGTCAGGTGGTGTTCAACCGCGTGCTGCGGGCTGGTGAATTCTGGGCCATTCCCGGCAAACAGTCGCTGCTGCTGACCACCGGCAATGCTGGCGGTACCGAATTGCTGGTGGATGGTGTGCTGACCGCCTCGCTCGGCGGGGCCGGGGCGGTGCGCCGCGACCTGCCGCTGGACGCTGATGCAATCAAGGCCGGCAAGCTGGCGCAGAACGCGGTGGCCACGGCGCCGGTGGGGGTGGGTGTGACCCCGCTCTCCTCGACGACCAAGCCCGCTTCGCAGTAGAAGGCCCGGACCGCGCCGCCCGGATCGTGACGGGCGGCCAGCCGGAGCAGTCCGATGAGCTACCGCCCCTATCAG
>CANJOG010000350.1 GCA_947475475.1 Acetobacteraceae bacterium | reverse complement strand
CTTGGCGTTCATATAGTTGCTGTGCGGATCGAGCCCGGTGAGCATGCCGTTGATGGCATTCTCGATCAGGTCCTTATCCGTGACGCTATCGACATACTCGGCGCGCACGCGCTCGAACACATCGCCGAACAGCGTCAGCAACCGGTAGGTATCCGCCCGGCTCGCATCCTGGGCGAAGGCGCTGGCGATCCCCAGATGCTGGGCGATCCGCGCCGTATAGGGACCGGCAATCGGGGCAGCGACGACACCCGCGGCGAAGACGGCGCCGAGCAGGAGCGTGGTGCGGAGAGATTTCTTCATCATCTTCGTTGCCAGAGCCTTTCAGTCTCGCGAAACGACAGTGTGGCAGACATCAGTTGCCGGAAGATTGACGCACATCTAGCCGCGCGCCCTCAGATATTGCGTCGGGTTCACCGGCTGCCCCTGACGCCGCAGTTCGACATATAAAGCGGGTCGCTGTCCAGCGGCCCGAGGGTCGTAGGACGGCATGACGCCGACAGGCTCGCCAGGCTGAACAGGATGACCGGCTTCTACATCCAGCCTCTCCATGCCAGCCAGAACAAAATGAAACCCGCCACCACAATCCACGATTAACAATTGCCCATATGTGCGGAACTGGCCGGCATAGGCAACGCGGCCGGCACAGGGGGAGATAACGCGCGCGGCGGGCGCGGCCTGGACCGAAATGCCGAGCGAGGGCCCGATCTCGGTGTTCTCGCCAAAACCACGCACGACCTGCCCCACTACAGGAGTGCCAATATGGGCGCTGGTGGCGGCCGCATGCGCCTCCAGCCCAGGTCCGGCCTGCGCGGCCAGGGCATCGCGGGTGCGGCGCGCGGCCTCTGCCTCTTCCTCATGCTTGGCCTTTTCCGCGCGCTCCGCTTCCTCGCGGGCACGCGCCTCCGCCTCGCGCCGGGCGGCTTCGATCTGGGCGATGACCGAGCGCAAATTCTCGGCGCGGGAGGCATCGGAGGCGGCCCGGCGGGCAGCCAGGCTGGCGGCATCGCCGGCGGCGCGTTCGACATCCCGGGAGGCCACGATCTGACGGTCCAGCGCATCCGCCTCCTCGCGCTGGCGGGCCTGGGCGGATTTCAGCGCCGGCGCCGCCTCTTCGATCTCGCGGCTGAGACGGGCGACTTCCTCCTGCTCCTGGCGGAGCAGTACGGCCTCGGCCTCAAGCTGCTTGGAAATCCCCCGCAGCACCAAAACACCGCGCAGCGCCTCCTCGGGAGGGCGCGGAATGGCGAGCAAGGTCTCGGAGGGGAAGAAAGACAGGCGCTGAATGATGGGCAGCAGCGGGGCCATGGCCTCGGCCCGGCGTGTCAGCCGCGCTTCGGCCTGGCGGCGCTGGTCACCGAGTTCCTCCAGCCGGGCGCTGGCACTTGCAACCGCTTCATCGGCCTGCTGAAGCCGGGCAGCCGCCTTGACGCGTTCATCAGCCAGCCGCTTCTGCTCGGCCCGGGCGGCGCGCTGCTTCTCTGCCTCGGCACGCTGGGCGGCTAGGTTGGCGGCACGGCTGCGCTCGGCCTGCTGCAATTGCTGGCGCTGCTGCACCGGCTCGGGCGGGGCTGCGGCCGGCTTGGGTTGGGCCAGCGCCACACCCACGCACGCCATCACGCCCAGCAAAGCCGGGCCCGCGAACAGGACAAGGCGGGCGAGCTTACTCCGCAGCTTGCGCCGCCTTCAGCTCGATCAGGGAATTTCCGGTCATCTCGGCGGGCACGGGAAGTCCGAGCAGTCCGAGCACGGTCGGCGCCACATCGGCCAGCTTGCCGTCATGCAGCCCGACCTGACGATGAGTGACCAGGAAAACCGGCACCGGATCAATCGTATGCGCCGTATGGGCCCCACCAGTTTCCGGATCGCGCATCAGCTCGGCATTGCCATGATCGGCGGTGATCAGCATCTCGCCCCCCACCTCCTCCAGCGCCGCGATCAGCCGGCCCAGGCCGGTATCCACCGCCTCGATCGCCTTGATCGCGGCCGGCAGGAAGCCGGTATGCCCGACCATGTCCGCATTGGCGTAGTTCAGCACGATCAGATCGTATTTGCCGGAGCGAATGGCCTCGACAGTGCGGTCGGTGAGTCCGGCGGCCGACATTTCGGGCTGCAGGTCATAGGTGGCGACCTTGGGCGAGGGGATCATCACCCGGTCTTCACCCGGAAACGCGATTTCCTGGCCGCCATTCATGAAATAGGTGACGTGCGGGTATTTCTCGGTCTCGGCGGTGCGGAGCTGGGTCAGCCCGGCATCGGCGATAACGCCGCCGAGCAGGTGGTCCATACTTTCCGGCGCGAACAGCACGCCCATGAGCTTGTCCAGAGCCGAGCCGTAGCTGGCCATGCCCGCCGCCGCGGCAAAGCGGACGGCGCGGTCACGGGTGAAGCCGGTAAAGCCGGGCTCCAGATAGGCGGAGAGAATTTCGCGTACACGATCGGCGCGGTAGTTGAAGCAAAGCAGCCCGTCGCCATCGCGCATGCCGTCATAGGCGCCGATTGCGGCGGGCAGCGCGAATTCGTCGTTGACGTCATGGGCATAGGAATCGTCGATCACCGCCTGGGCGCTGGCGAAGCGCGGCGCATCGGCATCCGTCATCGCTTTGTAGGCGCGCTCGACCCGGTCCCAGCGATTGTCGCGGTCCATGGCGTAATAGCGGCCGCTGACGGTGGCGATCGTGGCGCCGACGGGCAGCTTGGCCTCCAGATCGGCGACGAATTCCTTGGCTGAGCGCGGCGGTGTGTCGCGTCCGTCGAGGAAGGCGTGCAGATGCACGGTAATGCCCGCTTCGGCGAGGATGCGGGCAAGGGCCACGGCATGGTCCTGGTGGGAATGCACACCGCCGGGAGAGACCAGGCCCATCAGATGGCAGGCGCCGCCGCTGGCCTTCAGCGCGGCGATAAAGCTGGTCAGCGCCGGAATACGGGCAATTTCACCCGTCTCGATGGCGAGGTCCACGCGCGGCAGATCCTGCATCACCACCCGGCCGGCACCGATATTCATATGGCCGACCTCAGAGTTGCCCATTTGGCCAGCGGGCAGCCCGACGGCGAGACCGGAGGTTGCCAGGAAGGCATGCGGCGCCTCTTTGCGGAGGCGATCGAGAGTCGGGGTATTCGCGAGCGCAATGGCATTATCGGCGCGTTCGGCGCGATAGCCGAAGCCGTCCAGGATCACCAGCATGACAGGCCGGGCCTGTCCGCCCGCGCTGCGTCCTGACTGTCCGGTCTCGGCCATCTCGGTCTCCTGGAATGCGCGTCTGGGGAAGTTGCCGGCTGCAACAATAACGCCCGGCGCCCCTCGGTTATTCGGTCGCAGTCTATTAAGCCCAAGCGAAGCCTCAGGGTAGGTCTGAGATAGACTTCGCCATCGATCTTCCAAGCCCAGTTAGATCAAGGCCGGCCCGCGCGATGATAGGGGTGGCCCATGGCAATCGCCCGCGCACGGTAGAGCTGTT
>CANJOG010000349.1 GCA_947475475.1 Acetobacteraceae bacterium | reverse complement strand
GCGGGCGGTGACCAAAGCGCGAATCGCTCCCTCATCCGGCAAGGCGGGATGGGTGCGCAGCCAGTCAGTCAGCTCGGCCAGAGTCGCGGCGTCAGGCCGGCGGAGCATGCGGTCGGCGAGGATATGGCCATTGAGCAGCGGTGAGGCGAGGTCGAGCGAGGCGCGGACGGCATCGGCGAATTCCCCCTCGCGCTGCCATGCGAAAATCTTGCGGATACGGGCGGCATCGCTAGGAGACAGCGGAAACGGCAAGCGCGCGCCCCCGGACCCGCCAATGGCGAAGTTCGGCAGGGCGAGCGAAATCTCCTCCGGCCCTGACAGGCCGGTGGGGTGGGATTGTGCTCTTGCCTGCTGGATGGCGGCCCCGGAGAGAAGGGCCGCGCCGGCGATGACCCCGGCGGTAAGCCTGCCGGGGAGGGACCTGACGATCACTCGCATCCGAAATTCGCTACAGCACCGGCCAGACCGGCACAATAATCTTGCCGGGAAGCTGACTCCCGTTCGGCGAATGCTTTTTTATGCAACTATTTACCAGAAATAGTTCGCAAATAAGATCAAGGGCTTGAAGGTGCCCCTGGAATTGGTTCAGCCTTCGTCAAGGGCCTGCCGCAATGCAATAAGGTCAGCCCAGGCCTCGCGCTTGGCGCCCGGCTGGCGGAGCAGATAGGCCGGGTGCAGCATCGGCAGAGCCGGCAGGCGCTGCTCCAGGCCGGGCACGGCAATCTCGATCCAGCGGCCGCGCATTTGGCGGATACCCTGAGTTGAGCCAGTCAACGCGCGGGCCGAGAGCGCGCCGAGCAGCACAAGGCGGCGGGGCCGGATCAGGACGATCTGGCGCAGCAGGAAGGGCAGGCAAAGCTGCACCTCCGCATCGGTGGGCGTGCGGTTTCCGGGCGGGCGCCAGGGCAGGATATTGGCAATCCGCATGGAGGTCCGGGCAAGACCGACCGAGGCGAACATCCGGTCCATCAGCTTGCCGGAAGCACCGACGAAGGGCAGACCAGCGCGATCCTCCTCGGCTCCCGGCGCCTCGCCCACCAGCATCACCGAAGCCTCGGGATTGCCGTCGCCGAAGACCAGCGTGGTGGCGGTGGCCGAGAGCGCACATTCCTGGAAGCCGGCCATGGCCGCGCGCAATTCGTCCAGCGTGGTGGCGGCGTCCGCGAGGCGCTGGGCATTCTGCACCGGGCTGGGACGCATCTGCAGTACTGGGGCTTGGACCTGCGGCCGGACTGCCTCGCGGCGGCCGGGAGCCGGATCGGCGGCGCCCCCCCGCTGCGCCATCTCCTGCGCCATCTCCTTGGCCATCTCCTGGGCCACCGGGCGATCCGGCCGCGCCGCCAGGCGGTCGATCGGGGCGTCTTCCAGAGTCTCGTCCACGCCCCAGTCGAGCATGAGCGCCAAGGCAGCAAGGGCCGCATCGCCAGCGATCTGCTCGGTATGAGGGAGTGTCATGGCAGCCAATTAAGCCCCTCCGCTTTCCGCCGGGAAGGGTTTTCGCACACGCACTGGAAACCGTGGCGGAAAACCCGTAGCAAGACTGTCTTCAATCTACAGCGTGTGCCGGAATCGGCGGCCACGCTGACCGACGATCAGGGGCCCGGGGATGAGCGAACGCGAGGCAATGGAATTCGACGTGGTGATCGTGGGAGGCGGGCCGTCTGGCCTCGCCGCCGCGATTCGCCTCAAGCAGCTTTCGCCCGACACTTCGGTCTGCCTGGTCGAGAAGGGCAGCGAGATCGGCGCCCATATCCTGTCCGGCGCCGTCTTCGAGCCGCGTGCGCTCAATGAGCTGATCCCCGACTGGGCCGAACGCGGCGCGCCGCTGACCCAGCCCGTAACGGAAGACAAGTTCATGTATCTGACGGGCCATGGCTCGCATCAGATGCCGACGCCGCCGCAGATGAACAATCACGGCAATTACATCGTCAGCCTCGGCGACGTCTGCCGCTGGCTCGGCACCCAGGCCGAGGAACTCGGCGTCGAGATCTATCCCGGCTTCGCCGCCGCCGATGTGATCGAGGAAGACGGCAAGATCGTCGGCATCGTCACAGGCGACATGGGCATCACCAAAACCGGCGAGCAGGGGCCGAACTACGCGCCCGGCATGGAATTGCGCGCTACCTACACGATCTTTGCCGAGGGCTGCCGTGGCAGCCTGTCCAAGAAGCTGATGGCCCGCTTCAACCTGCGCGCCGAATGTGACGTGCAGACCTATGCCATCGGCATCAAGGAACTCTGGGAAGTCCCCGCCGAGACGCACCGCCCGGGCCTGGTCGAGCACACGATGGGCTGGCCGATGACGGACGGCACCTATGGCGGCTCCTTCATCTACCATTGGGGCGACCGCAAGGTGTCCTATGGGTTTGTTGTGGCACTCGACTACAAGAATCCCTGGCTCTCGCCCTTCGAGGAAGCCCAGCGGTTCAAGGCGCATCCGGATATCCGCAAGCATTTCGAAGGCGGCAAACGCATCGCCTATGGCGCGCGCGCGATCTCCGAAGGTGGCTTCCAGTCGCTGCCGAAGCTGACCTTCCCCGGCGGGCTGCTGGTCGGCGACGCTGCCGGCTTCCTCAATGTGCCGAAGATCAAGGGCAGCCATACCGCGATGAAGTCCGGCATGGTCGCCGCCGAGACGGTCGCCGCCGAACTGGCCGGCGCGCGCGCCGATGAACCCGCCGAATACACCACCAATCTCAGCACCACCTGGCTGTGGGACGAGATCTACCGCGTCCGCAACATCCGGCCCGGCTTCTCGAAGTTCGGAAAATGGGGCGGGCTGATCAACGCCGCGATCGACACCTATATCTTCCGCGGCAAGGCGCCATGGACGTTCCATCACCCCCATGCGGACAATGAGACGCTGATGGAAGTGGATGCCTGCCAGAAGATCACCTATCCGAAACCGGATGGCGTACTCACCTTCGACCGCAATTCCTCGGTGTTCATCTCCAACACCAATCACGAGGAAGACCAGCCAGGGCATCTGACGCTGCTGAACCAGGACATCCCGATTTCGGTGAACTGGGCCAAGTATCGCAGCCCTGAGACGCGTTACTGCCCGGCGGGTGTGTACGAAATCGTCGGCGCCGATGAGGGCGAACCGCGCTTGCAGATCAACGCGCAGAACTGCGTGCACTGCAAGACCTGCGACATCAAGGACCCGACCCAGAACATCAACTGGGTGACCCCGGAGGGCGGCGGCGGGCCGAATTATCCCTCCGGCATGTAACAGGCGTCTCCCGCAACCCGGCACGTACCGCCGGGCGCACCTCGCCGGGCGCACCTCGCCGGGCGGTACGTGCCGGGTTGCAAAGAGAGGCATCAATTCGCGCGCCAACCGGGCATCATCTGTGGCGTGTCAATCCTCTGACTGCTAGTCTGGCACCATGATGAATGGCACAAGGCCTGACCCGACCGTTCCAGCCCAGCCCGCCTGGGCTTCCGGCGGCCGTGT
>CANJOG010000348.1 GCA_947475475.1 Acetobacteraceae bacterium | reverse complement strand
ATGCGCGGCATCTGCTGGTCACGCCCGGCTTCGTCGATGCGCATACGCATTACGACGGCCAGGTGACCTGGGAGAACCGGCTCTCCCCCTCATCTCTGCATGGCGTCACGACAGCGGTAATGGGCAATTGCGGCGTCGGCTTCGCCCCCTGCCGCCCCGAGGATCGCGCCACGCTGACCAAGCTGATGGAAGGCGTCGAGGAAATTCCCGGCCCGGTCATCAATGCCGGCGTGCCCTGGTCGTGGGAAACCTTTCCGGACTATCTCGATTTCCTTGGCGGCCGCTCATACGACATGGATATCGCCGGCTACGTCCCGCATGCCGCCTTGCGCCTCTTTGTCATGGGCGAGCGTGCCATGCGCGGCGAGATGGCCACCGCCGAGGATCGCCAGTCCATGCACGATGCCTTGCGCGCCGCGCTGCGTGCCGGCGCGCTTGGCTTCGGCACCTCGCAGACCATGTTCCACCGCTCCTCCGACGGGCAGAACACCCCGAGCTTCAAGGCCGGCGAGGATGAGCTCGCCTCTCTCAGCGCCGCACTGACCGCCGAGCGGCGCGGCATCATCCAGCACGTGACCGACTGGGACGATTTCCAGCCGGCGCTGGACCGCATGGAGCGGCTGGCGCGCAATTCCGGCCGCAAGCTGACCTTCACGCTCACCCAGCACCACAACACGCCAAACCGCTGGCGCGAGATTCTCGCCTGGATCACACGCTGCCGCGACGATGGCGTGGACATCACCGGCCAGATCATGCCGCGCCCGATCGGCCTGATCTTCGGCCTGACGCTGACGCTCAACCCCTTCTACATGACCGACACCTATCAGGCCCTGCTGCGTGTCAGCCTGGAGGAACGCGTCGCCGCGATGCGCCAGCCGGATATGCGCGCCCGCATCATGGGCGAGACGATGCGCCCTGATGAATCCAGCGTGCTCGGCACCTATGTTCGCAAATTCGAGACCATGTTCCGCCTCGGCGCGACGCCGGATTACGAGCCGGACCCAGCCAATTCCATCGCCGCCGAAGCCGCCCGCCTGGGCAAGTCGCCAGAGGATCACGCCTATGATCTGATGCTGGAAGACGACGGGCGCGCGATGCTCTACCTCGCTTTCATGAACTACGCCGATCACTCGCTGGCGCCGAGCTACGAGATGCTGCGCCATCCCGGCACCATCCCGGCGCTGGGCGATGGCGGTGCGCATTTCGGCACGATCTGTGACGCGTCTTACACCAGCTTCATGCTGTCCCATTGGGCGCGTGACCGGGCCGGCCCCAAGCTCGATCTGCCCGAGGCCGTCCATCTCATCACCCAGCGCCCAGCCAACCTGGTTGGCCTGACCGATCGCGGTGTGCTGGCGCCCGGCATGCGCGCCGATTTCAACGTGCTGGACCCTGACCGCATTGCCATATCGCGCCCCGAATTGCGCTACGACCTGCCCGCCGGCGGGCGCCGCCTGATGCAGCGTGCCGAGGGCTATGAAGCCACCATCGTCGCCGGCACGCCGACCTACCGGCGCGGCGAGGAGACCGGGGCGCTGCCAGGCCGCCTGGTGCGTGGCGCGGTCGATGGCGCCCCGATTGACAGTGCGGGAGTGACAGGCGACTAGGCGGGCAGGGATAAATCCAAGCCAATCCGGAGCCACCATGGCCGACGCCACCGACCTGCCGCTCTCCAAAACAAATATCGTCGATCCCGCTTTGCTCGAATGTCCCTTTGGCTTCGAGCGCCGCCTGCGCGAGGAAGCCCCTGTCCTGAAGGATGAGGCGACCGGTTTCTATCAGGTCTCCACCTATGCGCTCGCCTGCGAAGTGTTGCGCGATCACGAGACCTACTCGGCGAAGTTCCGCGCCTTGTTGCAAGGTAAGCACCGCAAAGCCCCCGCGGTGGAAGCCATCATGGCCGAGGGCTATCCGGTGGTGGAAATCCTGCACACGTCCGACGCGCCGGTGCATACGCGCAGCCGCAAGCTGGTGAACAAGGCATTCACCGTTCAGCGCGTGAATGAAATGGAAGCCGATATCCAGAAGACGGTGAATGAGCTGATCGACGGCTTTGCCGCGCGCGGCGCGGTGGAATTCGTCCGCGAATTCTCCCAGCTCCTGCCCATGCTGGTCGTCGCCAAACAGCTCGGCGTGCCTGCGGAAGACCTGCCGAAATTCCGCCGCTGGTCGGACGCCTTCTCCTCGCAATATTCGCATGTTGCCGGCGAGGAAGCAGAAATCGCCGCGGCGCGCACGGTTGTCGAATTCCAGAAATATTTCGGCACCAAGCTGGCCGAAAAGCGCGCCACTCCGGGCGATGACATGATCACCGAGCTTGCCAATGCCACGCTGGAAGAAGAAGGCGATCCGCGCCGCCTGGAAGATGCCGAAGCGGTCTGGATCATCCAGCAGATCCTCGTCGCCGGCAATGAGACTACGGCGCATTCACTCTCGGAGGGCATGAAGCTGCTGCTGGAAAATCCTGACCAGCACAAGCGCCTTGTCGCCGATCCCGAGCTGATCGGAAATTTCATCGAGGAGACGCTGCGCATACTCTCACCGGTCTACACCATGTGGCGCGTCGTCACGCGCGATACGGTGCTGGGCGGCGTTGCCATCCCGAAGGACGCGCTGGTGATGGTGCGCTTCGGCTCCGCCAATCACGACGAGGCGATCTTCCCGAATGGCGATGCCTTCGATATCGACCGCGAGAATGCCAAAAAGCACATCGCCTTCGGCTGGGGCATCCATCTCTGCATCGGCGCCCAGCTCGCCCGCAAGGAAATGCTGGTCGCCTATCGCACCCTGTTCAGCCGCCTGACGAACTGGCGCTTCGCACCGGGCAAGAACGATTTCACTCACCACCCGAGCGTGCTGCTGCGCGGGCTGAAGAAGCTGGAACTGGAATTCGATCCGGCGTGACGCCGCCGGCCGGATAGCGCGCGATGCTCCATCCGGCCGGCCTGTCCATTACATCTTGAAAGCCACCCCCGGCGTCGCCGGCTCGACAACACCCTTGCCCGAAACTGCAGCGTTGCCGATCACCTGGAATCCGTCCTCGTTATCCGCCGGGCCGAAGCCGATCAGACTGACATAGGACAGTGCCTGATGATCTTCCTTGCGGAAGGTCAGATCGCCGCGGCACGTATCGAACGTCGTGCTCTCCAACGCCTTGATCACCGCATCGGAGTCGGTCGATCCGCCGGCGGCCGCGATCGCCTGGGCGTAGAGTGTCACGACCACATGGCCGTAGCTCAGCCCCTGCGCGATATGCTTGCTATTCGCCGCCTTCGAGCCAGCTTCGAAAAGTTCCTTGCCATAGCGGGTGTTCATGAAATTTCCGCTGTACCAGGCAACCACGCACCACATATTGGACGGCGTGTTCTTCTTCAGCGCCTTGACGCCGAGCACGTCCTGGCCGCGATCGACCACGAGGTCCATCTTCCGTGTCAGGCCGAAGGATGTGGCCTGCTGGT
>CANJOG010000347.1 GCA_947475475.1 Acetobacteraceae bacterium | reverse complement strand
GCGCAATTGCGCCTCGGCCTGGGCGGTGGCGGCATCCTTCTGCGTGGCATCGGCGAAGGTGGCGAGCACCTGGCCGGCGGCGACGGTATCGCCCTCATTCACCAGCAGAGTGGCGATGCGCGACATGCTCATGCCGCCGGGCTGGTTGAGCTTGCGGATGCGCGAAGCGGGCTCGACGCGGCCGAGCGCGCCGATGCCGACGGGCTGGAGCGGCGCGGCTGACACGGTGGCGTCTGGCTTAGCCTGGCCTTGCGTCCACCAGAAGGCGCCGGCGGCGACCGCGATCACCAGGGCGCCACCGAGCAGGGTGCTGCGGTTCATGGGGTGGGCTCCAGCAAGGTGGCAAGGGCGTTGCGCATGTCGCGGACTTCCTGGCCCGTCGGGCGGTAGAGGCCGAAGATGCGGGCCATGAACAGCCCGTCCGAGGCGGCCATGATGGCGGCGCCGATGCCGGGGGGCAGCCCGTCCTGGGCGAGGGCGGCGCGGATGTCGGCGATGAAGCCACGCACCGGGTCGAGCAAGGCGGGGTCGTGATGGAAGGCAGCGAGGAAGACGGCGGCGGCGCGGTCGCAGCGTTCGGCGAGCTCCGCGGCATCGAGATCGAATCCCCATGCCATGACGGCGCGCGCGATGCGGCCCGGCCCGTCTGGCTGGGCGGCGACCAGGTTGGTGAAATCCTCGCCCATCAGCGCGGTGAGGCGGCCGAGCATGGCGTTCACCAGGGCTTCCTTGGAGGCTAAATGGTAGAGCAGCCCGCCCTTGGACACTCCGGCCTCGCGGGCGGCGGCGTCCAGTGTCAGGGACGTGACGCCGGCGCGGCGGACAATGGCCTCGGCGGCATCGAGGATGCGGGTGCGGGCGTCCGGCTCATGCGAAGGGGGTGGTGGTGTCATGGGCGGGAGATGTACCGTCCAGCCGGTATAGTCAATGGGGAAGGTTATCGTTCGGTGGATGGTGATTGATATGCGCATGAGATATGCGCATACTTTGTGGGAGATAGAGGAGCATCGGATGGCGAAAGTCTTAGCGGTCGCGCGACCGGACGCTCGCAAACCGACCAACGTGACACTCCCGGAGGGGCTGGTGAGCGAGGCACGGTCGCTCGGTGTGAGCCTGTCCACCGCGTGCGAGCAAGGGTTGCGGGCGGCGGTGGCGGCGGAAAAGTCGCGGCGATTCCGGGAAGAGAACGCCGAGGCTATTCGGGAATGGAACGAGCATGTGGCCAAACATGGCGTCATGCTGTCTCGCTACCGCAAATTCTGATGCCGCGTTTCGACGTCTATCGTCTGCCTCCGGAAGAGGGGGATGGGTATCTGCTGGACGTGCAAGCCGACATTCTGGATCAGTTGGACACGCGCGTGGTTGTCCCGTTGCTGCCGCCAGCCCGGGCGCCGAAGCTGATTCGGGAACTCAACCCAATTCTCCGCTTTGGCGATACGGAGCTGGTATTGGTGCCGCAGCGTATTGCCACGTTGGAAATGGGCGAACTGGGCCGCCGGATCGGAACGCTCGCGGGCGCACAGGATGACATTATTCGCGCGCTGGACCTGCTGCTGACGGGGTTTTAGCGGAGTCAGACTTGGTGCGATTGCGCCAGTCTGCCTCTACATCCGCCCGAAAAGCCCGGAACGGTAATCCGCATAGGCCTGGCGGATTTCCTGCTCGGTATTCATCACGAAGGGGCCACCGAAGACGACCGGTTCGTCGATCGGATCGGCATGGCCGAAGATCAGCATTGAGTCCTGTGCGGCGGTCAGGGAGATGGCATCGCCATCGCTCAGTTGCACCAGGTTGAAGCGCGGGATGCGGGTGCCGGCAATCTCGATCTCGCCTTGTACGACATAGAGAAATACCTGCCGCCCGGCCGGCGCATCAAGCGTCACGGCGGCGTTGGCGTTGAGTGACAGGGTGGACATGAACATGCCGGTGAGGGACGTCACGGGCCCAGACTCGCCGGCGAAATCTCCGGCGATCAGGTTGAGCGTGCCGCCGTCGATGGCCAGCGCCGGAATATCCGCGCGCTGCAAACCGGTATAGCGCGGCGCGGTCATTTTCAGCCGGGCAGGGAGGTTCACCCAGAGCTGGAGAATTTCCATCCCCCCGCCCTGGCGCAGGAAACTCTCCGGCGAGAGTTCGGCATGCACGAGGCCGCTGCCGGCTGTCATCCACTGGATGCCGCCCGCCTCGATGATGCTCTGATGCCCACCTGTATCGGCATGGGCGAGCACGCCATCGAGGATAAAGGTCACAGTCTCGAAGCCGCGATGCGGATGCGGGCCGAAAGGCAGGCCGCGATTATTGGGCGGATAGGTCTGCGGGCCGTGATGATTGAGGAACAGGAACGGGTTGAGATGATCGAGGCGCGGCCCCGGAACCGGGCGGCGCGTCGTCAGGTCGCCGATATCGTCGCGCAGAGCGGGATGGATGGCGAGGATGGTGCGGTTTGTCATTGTGTGCTCCTCGCGTTTTTGGGTGAGGTCAGCCGCGCTCGAGAGACTCACGCCCCGCCGTCGCCAGCCGGTCCGCCAGTTCGTTCATCGGATCGCCGGAATGGCCGCGCACCCAGCGCCAGTCGATGTCATGCGGCTTGGCGGCATCGAGCACGCGGCGCCAGAGGTCCATATTGGCGACCGGATCGCCAGCCGCGTTGCGCCAGTTCTTGCGCACCCAGCCGACATGCCATCGGGTGATGCCCTGGCGGACATATTCGCTGTCAGTATGCAGCACAACTTTGCAGGGCCGCTTGAGGCTTTCCAGCGCCTCGGCGGCGGCTGTGAGTTCCATGCGGTTATTGGTGGTCTTTGGATCGCCGCCGGAGAGTTCGCGGATGACGTCGCGGAATTTCAGCACCACGCCCCAGCCGCCAGTACCGGGATTGGGCTTGCAGCCGCCATCGGTCCAGATTTCCACGACGGTTTGGGGCGAGGTCTCCTCGCCGGACGGAGATTCCTCAGATGCCATAGGCGTGTTCGTCCGAAGCACCGAGATGGAAGCGCAGGCGGCGGAGATATTCGATCGGGTTCTTGCGCGTGACCATGGCCCCCTCCGGCGTGTTCAGCCAGTCATACAGCCGGGTCAGCAGGAAACGCAGCGCCGCACCCTGGCAGAGCACGGGCAGGGCGGCGCGCTCGGCATCCGACAGGGGCCGCACGCTGGCATAACCCGCGAGCAGAGCGCGGGCCTTGGTCACATTGAAAGAAAAGTCCTGCTCGAAGCACCAGGCATTCAGACAGACCGCGACGTCACAAGCGAGCAGGTCGGTGGCGGCGAAATAGAAGTCGATCAGGCCGGAGACCTCGCTGCCGAGGAAGAACACATTGTCGGGGAACAGATCGGCGTGGATGTGGCCCACCGGCAGGCCCTGCGGCCAGGAGGACAGCACGCGGGAAAGCGCGCGGCGCACCTCGGCATCGAGGCCGGGCTGCACCTCGTCGGCACGGCCGGCGCAGCGTTCGAACAGCGGCT
>CANJOG010000346.1 GCA_947475475.1 Acetobacteraceae bacterium | reverse complement strand
GGCCGAGATGAAGCGCGTTCTGGACGATATCCAGACCGGCCGCTTCACGCGCGACTGGATGCTGGAGAACAAGGTCAGCCAGACCAACTTCAAGGCCACCCGCCGCCGCAATGCCGAGCATGATATCGAGCAGGTCGGCGAGAAGCTGCGCGCCATGATGCCGTGGATTGCGAAGAACCGTCTGGTCGATAAAGCGAAGAACTGATCGCGGCTGCATTGCGCCGCGCTGCTTGTGCGCGGTGGCCGCTCTGATAGGGTCCGGGAAGCGATTTCCCGGGCCTTTTCTTTTGGCGCGAGGGTGAGGAGTTCAGCATGCAACGGCGATTTGTTCTGACGGCATCAGCCGCTTTGTTGGGCACACAACTTCTGCCGGGTAACGCGTGGGCCGAGGCCACTATTGTGCGTTTTGGCTGGCTGAAGGCGCCGAATGACATGGCGCTGGCCAAGGCGCATGGCTCGCTGGAAAAGGCGCTTGGCGCGCGCGGTGTCAAAGTGGAATGGGCTGGGCCGTACCCTGCCAGCGCGCCGGCGGTGGAGGCGCTGAATGCCGGGGCGATCGATATTACCGTGGGCAGCTCTGGCTCGATGGCGGCCTCGCTGGCGGCCGGCGCGCCGGTGGTGGCGTTCAATTACCAGCGCATGAGCGATGGCGCCGAGGGCATTCTGGTCAAGAAGGACGCCCCGTACAAGAGCCTTGCTGATCTTGCGGGCAAGAAAGTGGCGGTGAATCGCGGGGGCACCGGCGAGTATCTGCTGGTGCGCGGGCTGGAGCGTGCGGGGATGAAGCTTGATGCCATCCAGCGCGTCTATCTCGGCCCAGCGGATGGCGGCAGCGCCTTCGCGCAAGGCCATGTCGATGGCTGGGCCGCCTGGGACCCGTTCGTGAGCCTGGCCTTGCAGCAATATGATGCACGTCTGCTGGCCGATGGCGCGGCGGTGGGTTCGGATAACGCGATCATCATGCTGGCGTCGAGGAGTTTCGTCGCGAAAGAGCCCGCTCTGCTCAAGATTGTCTATGACGTGCTGGAGGCGGAAAATCGCTGGTCGCTCGGCAGGCAGGACGAGGCCGGGCGCATCTGGGCGCAGACGCTGGGCCTGCCGGAGAGCATGGCGGGCACGCTCGGGCGCAATAACGCGGTGCCGACCGTGGCGATTGGCGCGGCGGAGGCGGTGCAGCTCAAGCGCGTCGCCGATTGGTATGTGAAGAACGGCATCGTTCCCAGCGTGCCGGGGATGGATGCGGCGATGGTCGATCTGTCGCGCTGAAACTGGCCGGAAGAGGCGGCTCCCCGCCAGGGAGCCGTCTTTTCACTCTTGCGTCGGCTCTGGGCCCTCTTGATAGTGGTTCCTGATAATAGATTTGAACCAAGAACAAATCGGGAGGATCAAAATGGCTATTCGCCGCCGTACGCTGCTTTCTGCCCCGTTGGCGCTTGCCGCCCCAGCCTTGCTGGCCAAGGGCACCGCCGCCCAATCCGCGGATGCACTTCTCGCCGCGGCCCGGGCGGAGGGCGAGGTGATGTTCTACACCGCCCTGGTCGAGACTCATGCGCGGCTCATCGCGGATGCCTTCACCAAGGCGACCGGCGTGAAAGCGCAATTCTACCGCAATTCCACCGCCCCGGTGATGCAGCGCTACGCCGCAGAGGCCGATAGCGGCGCGATCATCGCCGATGCGGTTCTCTCCGCCGGCGATGTGTCTGCCTTCATGGCCGAGGCGACCTCCAAGGGATGGGTGGACCGGCTTGACCAGTCTGACCTGCAGGCCCTGAAAGCTGGTGATTTTCCCAAGGCTTTCGACAAGGGCGATGTCGCCGTGGCGACCGTGCAGCTCTGGGTGCTCGGCTACAACACCGACAAGGTGAAGACCCCGCCTACCGAATGGACCGATCTGCTGAAGCCGGAGTTCAAGGGCCAGGTCATCATCAACGATCCGTCCAATTCCGATGCCTATGTCGAGTTCTGGACTTTGCTGCGTGACAAGTTCGGCGACAGTTTCTTCGAGAAGCTGGCCGCGCAATCCCCGCGCCGCTACGGCCTCTCGGCCCAGGCCATCCAGGGGCTCGGCGCGGGCGAGGGGGCGGTGATGCTGCCGGTGACGGCGGCGCAGGTGCTGGGCGTGAAGGCAGGCGGTGCGCCGCTGGCCTATACGACGCTGGGGCTGACGACGGGCATCGAAATTCCTCTGTTCAAGACAGCGGCGAAGCGGGCCAAGCATCCCAATGCCGCGCGGCTGTTCTGCAACTGGGTGCTCTCGCCGGAGGGGAGCAAGGTGGTGAACCAGTTGCCCGGCAGCCTCGGTCCTTACGACAAGCAGACCATGCCGGCGCAGTACGAGCCGCCGCGTGCTGGCGCGGCCGGACGTAAGGATGCCACCCGCAAGCTGCTCGGCTTCTCCTGACGCGCTCAGCGACGGGCCGCCGGACTATTCGGCGGCCTGTTCGCCCAGCAGCGCCTTCTTGGCGGCGAGGAACTCCACAAAGGCCGCAATGCTCAGCGGGCGGGAGAACAGGAAGCCCTGCACCGCGGTGATGCCGCGCGCGCGCAGGAAGTCCGCCTGTTCCAGTTCCTCCACGCCTTCCGCCACCAGGCGGATGCCGAGCCGCTTGCCGATGGAGATGATCGCCTCAATCAGCTCGGTGCCGATGCCGGGCAGACGGGAATCCGGCAGAAAGACGCGGTCGATCTTCAGGCTGTCGACCTCGAAATGCAGCAGATAGGCGAGGTTGGAGTTCCCCACGCCGAAGTCATCGAGCGAGATATGCGCCCCCAGCGCCCGCAGATCGGCCAGGCGGGCGCGGATTTTCTCCGAGGGGTGATGCAGGCTGCCGCGCTCGGTCAGCTCGAACTCGATATGGTCGATATGCGCGCCGAGGAGCCGCTTGGCGCGATCCACGAAGGCGGGGTCGAGAATATCTTCTGGCGCCAGGTTCAGGCTCACCCGCAGCGTCGGATCGGCCTCC
The DNA here is from genome assembly GCA_947475475.1 of Acetobacteraceae bacterium. GTDB lineage: Bacteria > Pseudomonadota > Alphaproteobacteria > Acetobacterales > Acetobacteraceae > CANJOG01. The sequence goes on along the minus strand of CANJOG010000346.1, from coordinate 506 downwards.
AGCAGCCGCTCGATATCGCGGCCGACGCGGCGCATGACCCATTCGGTGATCTGCGGCATCAGGTCGAGCTGCTCGGCCGGGCGGATGAAGCTCTCGGGCGGCATGCGGCCGAGCTCGGGGGAGTTCCAGCGGATCAGCGCCTCGGCGCCGAGGCAGCGTCCGGTGACCAGATCGACCGTGGGCAGATATTCGAGGAAGAACTCATCGCGTTCCAGCGCCCTCAGCAGCGAGCCGCGGAAGCCCCGTTCGCGCCGCATGACGAGGGCGACGCCGGTGGTGCAGGCAATGCCGGAGAAGCAGGCCCATCACCAAAGCGCGCGGCAATTCGCCGAGCAGGGCGTCAACCGCCGGGAGAGGCACTAGGCTGTGTGGACGGAATCCCTGACATGTGATTCTGACGGATTCCCGAATCGGGTTTTGTTCGAATCACTGCGTGACCGGTATCAGGGGGCCGGACATGCTGACGGGAATGAAGGAGCGCGATTGGTCGATCGTGCTGGAAGTGT
>CANJOG010000345.1 GCA_947475475.1 Acetobacteraceae bacterium | reverse complement strand
GGCGCTGCGCAGCCTCGCTTGGCATGGCCGCTTCATCGTGATCGGCTTTGCCGCCGGCGATATTCCGCGCGTGCCGACCAATCTGCTGCTGCTCAAGGAAGCCTCCATGATGGGCGTGTTCTGGGGCCATTTCGCGCGCACCAATCCTGACTTGCATGCCGCGAATATGCGCGAAATGCTCGGCTGGTACGACCAGGGCAAGCTCAAGCCGCATGTCCATGCCGCCTATCCACTGCCGCGCGTCGCCGAGGCGCTGAATGTGGTGATGGGGCGGCAGGTGCTGGGCAAGGCCGTGCTGGTTCCAGAGACTCCTTAAGAAATAACGGGGGAAACACGGAACATGATCGGCACGGTGCATCTCGAACCTCGCGGACGAATCCTTCTCGCCCTGGTGGATAATCCGCCGGTCAATGCGCTCTCGCATGGCGTCCGCGTCGGTCTCGCCGAGGCCATCGCACGGCTGGATAGCGATGCCGGGCTCGATGCCATGGTGCTCGCCTGCTCCGGCGCCTCCTTCATCGCTGGCGCCGACATCCGCGAATTCGGCAAGCCGTTGCTGCCGCCGAAATTGCAGGAAATGGTCAATGTGATCGAGGGCGGCACCAAGCCGGTGATCGCCGCGATCCACGGCCAGGCGCTCGGCGGCGGGTTCGAGGTCGCACTCGCCTGCCATTTCCGCGTTGCCACGCCGGACGCGAAACTCGGCCTGCCCGAGGTGAAACTGGGCCTACTGCCCGGCGCCGGCGGCACGCAGCGCCTGCCACGTCTGGTCGATGCCAAAACCGCCCTTTCTCTCATCGTCGATGCCAAGCAGCTCGCCGCCAAGGATGCCGCGGCACTCGGCGTGATCGACGAAATCATCACCGGCGATCTCGTCACCGGCGCGCTGGCTTTTGCCGAGCGCATCGTCGCCGAGACACGCCCGATCCGCCGCAGCGGCGCGCTCACGCCGACACCGCCCGATCCCGCCATCTTCGAGGAAGCCGAGCGCGACGCGGCGCGCAAATATCGCGGCCAGATCGCACCGCGTGCCTGCATCGACATGATCCGCAACGCCTATGCGCTACCGATCGCGGAAGGCATGCCGATCGAATATGCGCGCTGCATCGAACTGATGGGCGGCGCGCAATCCAAGGCCCTTCGCGCAATGTTCTTCAACGAACGCGCCGTGACGAAAGTGCCGGCACTGAAGGATGTGACGCCGCGCAAAGTCGGAAAAGCCGGCGTGGTCGGCCCCGGCGTGATGGGGCGCGGCATTGCCATCTGCTTCGCGAATGTGGGTATTCCCGTCACATTGCTCGGCCGCACGCAGAAAAGTGTGGATGCGGCGATGGCGGGCATCGCCAAGACCTATGCCGGCATGGTCACGCGCGGCTCCCTCACCGAGGAGAAATCCGCCGCCCGCCTGGCGCTGATCACGCCCGCCACCGAGTATGCAGCCCTTGCCGATACCGATCTCGTCATCGAAGCCGCGATCGAAACGCGCGAGACCAAGCACGCGATCTTCCGCGCGCTCGATGCCGCCTGCAAACCGGGCGCGATCCTGGCGAGCAACACCTCCTATCTCGATATCGACGAGATTGCCGGCGTGACGTCGCGCCCCTCCGACGTCGCGGGCATGCATTTCTTCGTCCCCGCGCATCTGACCGGGCTGATCGAGAATGTCCGCGCCACCGCAACCGCGCCGGATGTGCAGGCCACGCTGATGGATGTCACCAAGCGCCTGGGCAAGACCGGCGTCCTGGTCGGCGCCTGCGAGGGCTTCGTCGCCAACCGCATGCTCGCCCGCCGCTCGCGCGAGGCCGCTTTCCTGCTGGAAGAAGGCGCCACGCCCTCGCAAGTCGACAAGGCACTCACCGATTTCGGTTTCCCCATGGGGCCTTTTGCGGTTTCCGACATGGGCGGGCTCGACGTGCAGCATGCCGTGCGCCAACTCCGCATGCCATCACTGACCAAGCGCGAGCAGCGCACCAATCCGCTCGACCGTCTGGTGGCACTCGGCCGGCTCGGCCAGAAGACCAATGCCGGCTACTACCTCTATGACGACAAGCGCAAGGCCAGCCCCGATCCGAAAGTCGATGAGATCGTTGCCGACCTTGCCGCCTCCAACGGCATCACGCGCCGCACCATTACCGACCAGGAAATCGTGGAGCGCTGCATCTTCGCCATGGTGAACGAAGGTGCCAGGCTGCTCGAACAGGGCGTGGTCACCCGCCCACATGAGATCGATGTCATTTGGGTGCATGCACTGGCCTTCCCGCGTTATCGCGGCGGGCCGATGTTCTATGCCGATAGTCTCGGCCTGGGGCAGGTGCGTGATGCGATGCGACGCTATGCCGACACCGTCGGGCCGGAATACTTCACCCCGGCTCCGCTGATTGAAAAACTCGCCGCGGAAGGCCGCGGCTTTTACGATATGACCGGAGGATAGGCAGGAATGGACAAATCAAAGTCCCTGCGAGACGCCGTCGCCACGCTGCGGGACGGCATGGTGATCGGCGTTGGCGGATGGGGTGCGCGGCGCAAGCCGATGGCACTCATCCGGGAAATTCTGCGCTCCGATGTGAAGGATCTCACAGTCGTCGCCTTCGGCGGCCCGGAAGTCGGCCTGCTCGCCGCATCCGGCAAGCTGAAGAAGCTGATCTTCGGTTTTGTCTCGCTCGACATGATCCCGCTCGAACCCTATTTCCGCAAAGCGCGCGAGGCCGGCAAGCTCGAGGTGATGGAACTCGATGAGGGCATGGTCTACACGGGGCTGATGGCTGCCGCCTGGCGCCTGCCCTTCATCCCGACGCGCTGCGGCATTGGCAGCGATGTGATGAAGAACAATCCGGACCTCAAGCTAATCCGCTCGCCCTACGCGGATGCCGAAACCATGATCGCCATGCCGGCGCTCAATCTCGACATGGCGCTGCTGCATGCAGAGCGCGCGGATAAATGGGGCAACACCATCACCGGTGGCCCGGACCCATATTTCGACGCCTGGATGGCCCGCGCCGCGACGAATTGCATCGTCACCTGCGACACGCTGGAAGATCGGCTGGCACTCACCCGTGACGAGGCCAAGAACAACCTGTTCGAGCGCAGCTACGTCACTTCAGTGGTGCATGCGCCGTTCGGTGCGCATCCGACCTCCTGCCCCGATCTTTACGGCTGGGACATGGATCATCTAAAAACCTATACCGCGTCCGCGGCCGAGGAAGGCGGGTGGGAGAAATACCGCGCCGAGTATCTCAGCCTTGAGGGCGATGCCTATATCGAGAAGGTCGGCGGCGCCGACCGGCTGCGTAAGCTTCGACTGCCGGTGATGTGAGGGAGGAAAGAGACATGACCGATTTCTCTCTGGCTGAACTGATCATCGTCGCTGCATCCGAAGCCTGGCGCGGCAATGGCGAAATCCTCGCCTCCGGCATTGGCGTGCTGCCGCGCCTCGGCGCCAGCCTCGCCAAGCTGACGCATACGCCCGAGCT
>CANJOG010000344.1 GCA_947475475.1 Acetobacteraceae bacterium | reverse complement strand
ATCATCTCCCGCCAGCCCGGCCAACCCTAGGAGAAGCCTCATGACCGAACGCCGCCTTATTTCCACCGGATCGCCTTTCGAGAAGACCGCAGGCTATTCAAGGGCCGTGGCGGTGGGTCCCTGGTGCTTCGTCTCGGGCACGACGGGCTATGATTATGCCTCCATGACCATGCCCGAAAGCGCCGAGGCGCAAACCCGTAATGCCCTCAACACGATCAAGAAGGCGCTTGCTGAGGCGGGATTTAGCCTCGCCGACGTAGTTCGGGTTCACTATTACGTGGCGGATGCTGCCGACTCCGCCAAGGTGTTTTCAGTGACGGGCGAGTTTTTCGCCGATGTCCGACCGGCCGCCACCATCATCGCCTGCCATCTCTTAGAGGCGAAAATGAAAATCGAAATCGAAGCCACCGCCTTCCGGCCGTGAGCGCGCTTGCCTTGGGCCTCTTCGCCCACTAGGCAAATCGGCGGTTCATCTTCGGCAGCGATTTTTACGAGAGGCTTCTTCCATGGCAGCGCGAAAACTTCTTCTCCTTCCGGGCGATGGCATCGGGCCGGAAGTCATGGCCGAAGTGAAGAAGCTCGTAGTCTGGTTCAATGCGCGCGGCGCCGGTTTCGAATGCGAGGAAGATCTGGTCGGCGGCGCTGCGCACGATCACCATGGTAAAGCGATTTCCGAAGCGGCGATGAAAAAGGCCCATGAGGCCGACGCGGTCATCTTCGCGGCGGTGGGCGGCCCCAAATGGGACAATGTTCACTATGACGTTCGCCCCGAGGCCGGCCTCTTAAGGCTGCGCAAGGATCTCGGCCTTTTCGCCAATCTGCGGCCGGCGATCTGCTATCCGGCGCTGGCGGATGCTTCCTCGCTCAAGCGGGAACTCGTCGACGGGCTCGATATCTTGATCGTACGCGAGCTGACCGGCGGGGTCTATTTCGGCGAGCCAAAATCGATTTCCGATCTCGGCGATGGCCAGAAGCGCGCCATCGACACCCAGATCTACGACACATTCGAGATCGAGCGGATTGCTAGGGTCGCCTTCGATCTTGCCCGCACCAGGGGCAAGCGGGTCACTTCGATGGAAAAGCGCAATGTGATGAAGACCGGCGTGCTCTGGCACGAAGTGGTCAATCATGTGCACCGGCGCGAATATGCCGATGTCGCGCTCGCCCATATGCTGGCCGATGCCGGTGGCATGCAGCTGGTGCGCGAGCCCAAGCAATTCGACGTCATCGTCACCGACAATCTCTTTGGCGATCTTCTCTCCGATGTTGCGGCCATGCTGACCGGCTCGCTCGGCATGCTACCGTCCGCTTCCCTGGGGGCGCCCGATGCCAGGACCGGCAAGCGCAAGGCGCTTTACGAGCCGGTGCACGGTTCGGCGCCCGATATAGCCGGCAAGGGGGTGGCCAATCCGATCGCCATGATCGCCAGCTTTGCGATGATGCTGCGCTATTCCTTCGCCATGGTCGAGGACGCGACGCTGGTGGAACAGGCGATTGCCGCCGTGCTCGACAAGGGCCTGCGCAGCGCCGACATCTGGACCACGGGCACGCAAAAGATAGGCACGATCGAGATGGGCAATGCCATCCTTGCCGAGCTCGCACGCCTAGCCGGCTAGCTAGGCAAGGCCCGAATATCGCCCCCGGCCCTACCTGCTGCGCCCATCATGCGGGCCGCTCATATCATTGACTCGGCATCAATTTAGCCTAGAAGAGCGGCGAATTCGGTTGGAACAAATCGATGCTGGCTGAGTGCATCAGAGCGGAGATTTGGGCGCTGGCGAAGGCGGCCTCTTCAATGCCGTCCCGCGCCTGGCGGGCGAAGAAATCCACGCCAATTCGCTGATTTCCCTCCCGCCCCGGCACTGCCCCCCGCGGGGATGAGGGCCGGCCCGGCGCAAGGCTGAGGGGGAGGAGTGAGAACAAGCCATGGGATTTAAGGTCGCGGTGGTCGGCGCCACGGGCAATGTCGGCCGGGAAATGCTTTCGGTTCTGGTCGAGCGCGGCTTTCCCGCCGACGAGGTGGTGGCGCTGGCTTCGCGCCGCAGCCAGGGAACCGAAGTCTCCTTTGGCGACAAGACGCTCAAGGTCAAATTTCTCGACACCTATGATTTCTCCGACACCGATATCTGCCTGATGTCGGCGGGCGGCGCGGTGTCGAAGGAATGGTCGCCCAAAATCGGCGCCGCCGGCTGCGTGGTGATCGATAACTCCTCCGCCTGGCGCTACGATTCCAACGTGCCCTTGATCGTGCCGGAAGTGAATGCCGACGCGGTGGTCGGCTTTCGCGCCAAGAACATCATCGCCAACCCCAATTGCTCGACCGCGCAATTGGTGGTCGCGCTCAAGCCGCTGCACGATGCGGCCACCATCAAGCGTGTGGTGGTGGCGACCTATCAGTCGGTGTCGGGGGCGGGCAAGGAGGGCATGGACGAGCTCTTCACCCAGACGAGGGCGGTGTTCGTCACCGATCCGATCACCAGCCGCAAATTCACCAAGCGCATCGCCTTCAACGTCATTCCCCATATCGACGTCTTCATGGAAGACGGATCGACCAAGGAAGAGTGGAAGATGATGGCCGAGACCAAGAAGATCCTCGACCCCAAGATCAAGCTGGTGGCGACGGCGGTGCGCGTGCCGGTGTTTATCGGCCATTCGGAAGCGGTCAATATCGAATTCGAGCGGGCGATCAGCGCCGACGAGGCGCGCGACATCTTGCGCGAATCCCCCGGCGTATTGGTGATCGATAAGCACGAAGACGGCGGCTACATCACCCCGGTCGAGGCGGCAGGCGAGGATGCCACCTATGTCAGCCGCATCCGCGAGGACGCGACGGTGGAGCACGGGCTGTCGATGTGGGTGGTGTCGGACAATCTGCGCAAGGGCGCCGCGCTCAACGCGGTGCAGATCGCCGAGCTTTTGGTCAATCGCCGGCTGATCAAGCCCAAACGGCAAGCCGCCTGAGTGGGTTCGCCGCCTAAGGCGGCTCGATCACCCTTCCTCGACGAAGACTTCCTGGCGCTTCCTGGCGATACCCGGCAGGAAGACGACCGCCAGCACGATGAGCGAGAGGACGAGGAGGCCCGCGCTGATCGGCTGGGTGAGGAATACGCTCGGATCGCCGCGCGAGATGATCAGCGCGCGGCGAAGATGATCCTCCAGCAGCGGACCCAGAATGAAGCCGAGGAGGAGCGGCGCCGGCTCGCATTCCAGGCGAATGAGCAAATAGCCCAAGCCGCCGAAAAGCGCCGTCGTATAGAGGTCGAACTCATTGCCGTTGACGGCGAAGACGCCGACCGAAGCGAAGGCGAGAATCGCCGGAAACAGCACATGATAGGGAATGGCCAGGAGCCTCACCCAGATGCCGACCAGCGGCAGGTTGAGGAGGACCAGCATGGCATTGCCGACCCACATGGAGGCGATCACGCCCCAGAAGAGGTCGGGATTGGAGTTCATCACATTGGGGCCGGGAACGATTCCCTTGATCGT